>JBEBSO010000073.1:0-10612 GCA_040394275.1 Telluribacter sp. | reverse complement strand
ACCGACGCCAGCATGTTGGCCACGACGTCCCTGGAGGCGATGCCGTATCCCAGCGCAAACGCTGCCATGATCCCACCGATCACGATGATGAAGCTGGATTCGAGGAGGGTCGTGTTGATGCCGATCTGCGCAAGGGCGCTGATAAAAGTGATGATGATGAAAAAGATAAATACCAGGTTGCCGATCAGCTTCGACGAGGGGATATTGAAGGACTTGCAGAGGATAATCACTGCATGCTTGATAGAGTCCGAGACGATAATCCCTACCTGCAGCATGATGGCCGCGGCAATGATTTTCGGGATGAAATTGACCAGCGACATGACCATGCTCGTCACTGCCTGGATACCGAGCGCTTCCGTGGCGGCCGTCAGGAAGACCAGGATAATAAAGTAATAGACAGCTTTGGCGACGATTTCACTTAGCTTGATCTCCGTTTTGAGCTGTTTGATAAAGGTGATTTCGTTGATCCTTTCGCCGATCCGGTCAAAGCCGACTTTGCCCAGGATGTTTTTAATCAGGATGTAGATGGCTTTCGCTACCGCGTAGCCCAGCCCGAAGATGACCAGGAAGCCGATGATGCGGGGTACAAAATTGATAAACTGTTCGGCCAGCGAATTGATGGTGTCGATCAGGATTTGCGTAATATTAGTGATTTCGTGCATAGTGTTCAGTTTTACGGGGGGTGGTTATTCTTCTTCTTGCGGATGGGTACTGGTGATGAGCATCAGCGCGGTGTCCAGAAAGGCACCCACCGAATGGCTGACCGCCGACATCGTGTCCCGGATAAAGTCAATTTCGGACACAAGGGCATCTTTGAGGTATTCGGGAACCGGACCTTCGGCTTCCAGATCTTTTAAAAAATGTTCGGGGACTGACATGGTCATTACAATTTGGAGATCACGAACTCAATAAGCTTGGCCAGCAGGAGCGCGCCACCCAGGATAACTTCCAGGTATTTTTTTCTGAGCGTTTCCCTGGACCTGAGCAAGCGCATTTTTACGGCACTTTCGCTGATTTTGAAGATCTGTGATATTTCCCGGATGCTGAGGTCATCGATGTATTTCATCATCAGAATGGTTTTTTCCTCCAGCGTGAGCTTTTCTATAGATCGCTGCAGCCGCCTGCTGTCCAGGTTTTGCTCATCGAATATAGCATCTTCGTCTGCATCGTCAGGAATATCCATTTCCTCTTCGATTTCCTTCTCGGCCCTTTTTTTGTTCATACGAAGCTGATCCATGCAGTAGTTATACGTAATGGAATACAGCCAGGTTGAAAAGCGGGCCTCTTCTTTAAACGATCCGATCTTGATAATCAGCTTCAGAAATATGTCGTGTGTGAAATCTTCCGCTTTCGCCGGGTCCTTGACCAGTGAAAGGCATTTCCTGTAAACTTTTTCTGCATACCTTTCGTAAAGCGTTTCAAAATAAATATTTCGCTGGGTGTCAATATAAAGCTGCACCAGCTCCTCATCGGTATACACGTTTAGCAATTTTGTTTAGGACTACAGGTCAATAGAAAAGTAACCCAAATTGAAACAAATTTTCAATAAATTCCAGCATTCTGCCGATTTCTACAAAAATAAAACGCCTACTCCTGTCAGAGAGTAGGACGTTTTTGAAAAATCAGGCAGGAAGTACTCCTTATCCGATGGATACTCTTTTGAAGGAGGTGATGGTCAGCCCTTTACCGGTTTTTTCCAGGAGCTGGCGGATGGTCAGCGAGCTGTCTTTCACGAAGTCCTGGTTCAGCAGGGTGTTTTCGCGATAGAATTTCTGCAGCTTGCCCTGCGCGATCTTTTCAAGCATGGCCTCAGGCTTGCCTTCTGCACGGGCCTGCTCTTTCCCGATTTCTATTTCCCGCCCGATGGTTGCTGCATCAACACCGTCCTTGTCTACGGCGACAGGCTTCATTGCGGCGATCTGCATGGCGATGTCTTTGCCGGCTTCGGTCACGTCGGCGCCGTTGACATTTTCAAAGGCTACCAATACGCCCAGCTTGCCGTTGGAGTGAATGTAGGAAACCACCTGTTCGGCCGACAGGTTTTCATAGCCTACGATATCCAGCTTTTCGCCTAGCTTACCTACGAGGTCGATGATGTGCTCGCTCAGGGCGCGTCCGTCAGCCGCAGGAGCTGCCAGGAGCGTTTCTTTATCGGGAGCATCGGTAGCAACCGCCGCGTCCAGCAGGGCCTGGGCAAGCTGTTTGAAGTCCTCTACGTTGGAAACCGGCTCTGTTTCACACGCGAGCGCCACGAGTTTCCCGTTTTTCCCGTCTTCGCTGATCCTGATCAGTACGGTGCCTTCGGAAGTTGTGTTGTCCGCACGCTTGGCCGCCACTTTCTGGCCCTGTTTGCGGAGTATTTCCACGGCCTTATCGAAATCTCCTTCTGCTTCGGTAAGCGCTTTTTTGCAATCCATCATTCCTGCGCCGGTCATTTGGCGTAGTTTATTTACATCTTGGGCGGTTATAGCCATGGTAAAAAATAGTTAATATGGAAATATATTTTTATTTGGTACACTACAAGCCTGTCTGGCGATACCGGGTATTAAAAAAAGCCCATAGCAGTCAAAGCTACAGGCTATTTTATATTAAGGTCCAGAAATGGTTCTCTGAACGGTCACAGTGGCATCAATTGGATTGGTCTTCGTCGCCTTCTCCGGCAGCCGGCTGCGGAGCTGCTGCTTCTGCGGCGGCCTCGCTGCTGCCTGCCAAATCTACCTGTCTCTTGGCTTCCTCCTCCAGGGCAAGGTTTTTATCGTCCTTGTCCTGCTTCCGCTCCATAAGGCCTTCTTCGATGGCTTTACCGATCGCAAGCGTGATCAGGGATATGGATTTGTATGCATCGTCGTTGCCCGGGATCGGGAAATCGACACCGTCCGGGTTGGAATTGGTATCGCAGATGGCGAAAACCGGGATATTCAGCCTTTTGGCTTCGGCGATGGCAATGTGCTCGCGTTTCACGTCAACCACGAAGAGAGCGGCAGGCAGACGGGTAAGGTCGGTGATTCCGCCGAGTACCCTTTCCAGCTTTTCCTTTTCACGGGAAATGGTCAGCCTTTCCCTTTTGGCGATGTTGCTTGCCGTGCTCTCATCCTTCAGCATTTTCTCCAGCGTCTGCAGCTTCTTCAGCGACTTGCGGATGGTTCCGAAGTTGGTGAGCATTCCACCCAGCCAGCGATCGGTTACGTAAGGCATTTTGAGCCGTTTGGCTTCCTCGGTGACGATCTCCTGCGCCTGCTTCTTGGTGGCCACGAACATGATTTTCCTTCCTGAACGGACAATCGCCTTGATCGCGGCGTCAGCCTGGTTAAGGCAGCCGAGCGTTTTGTTGAGGTCGATGATGTGGATCCCGTTCTTCTCCATAAAGATATACGGAGCCATTCGGGGGTCCCATTTGCGGGTAAGGTGGCCGAAATGCACACCGGCATCCAACAGGTCTTTGTATTCTAATTGTGCCATTTTTTGTTTTAAAAAAATAATGAATGTAGGCAGCGCGGCACACCGGACACTGTAAGTGCCGCCTGGACTATAAATAAAGGAACTGGCTCCGGTGGCCCGCCGGATAACGCCGGGCCCGACAGCTCCGGACAAATATTAACGTTTGGAGAACTGGAATCTCTTACGGGCCTTCCGGCGACCGTATTTCTTGCGTTCCACCATACGGGGATCACGGGTGAGAAATCCTTCTTTTTTAAGCGCCGGGCGGAAATCCGAATTGTACTCCGACAGTGCGCGTGCAATAGCCATACGTACCGCTTCAGCCTGTCCTTTGATGCCGCCGCCGTTCACGTTTACTTTCACATCGTAGCTCTCTCCGGCGTTAAGCGTGGCGAATGGCTGCTGAAGTACGATCTGGTGCACTTCAAATGGGAAATACTCTTTGAAATCTCTTCCGTTTACCTTGATTTCTCCTTTTCCGGGCGTCAGGTAGATGCGGGCAACGGCTGTTTTTCTTCTGCCTATTTTGTTAATTATATCCATGATATTAGTCGGTACGACCTGTTACAACTTGATTTCCTTGGGTTGCTGCGCTGCGTGCGGATGTTCACCGCCGGCATAGACATACAGGTTGGTGAACAGCTTCCGGCCCAGCCGGTTTTTGGGAAGCATTCCTTTTACAGCTTTTTCAATAATACGCTCAGGATACTTTTCCAGCAATTCCCTGGGGGTCTGGAAACGTTGTCCTCCCGGGTAGCCGGTGTGGCGAACGTATACTTTTTCAGTCAGTTTGTTGCCCGTCAATCTGATTTTCTCCGCATTGATGACGACCACATTATCCCCGCAATCCACGTGCGGCGTGAAGTTGGTTTTGTGCTTTCCGCGAATGATCCGGGCTATCCTGCTGGCCAGACGACCCAGCACTTCACCGTTTGCATCCACAACCACCCACTCCTTGCTGACGGTGTTCTTGTTGGCCGAAATGGTTTTGTAGCTTAAAGTATCCACTGTTAACTATATTAATAAGGTTGATTTTCAGCTATTTGTATTCTAAATTAGCCTCCCTGTATAAAATGGGAGTGCAAATATAGGGCTATCCTCATTCTTTTCAAAGAAAGTTTTTAAAAAATGCCGATGTTTTCTGCGTGAAAATGAATGCCTTATCCGGCCTGTGATAAGGAAGTCCGCCCAGGGGCGCCAGGGAGCTGTTTTTGACCGGGAATCACGGTTTGGCGGCCGTAGCCGACGGGCCCGGGAAGATGTTGAGTATTTCCGAGAAGCTTACGGGTTTGGCCAGGAAATAGTCGGCGCCTTTCTGAAGGGCCTCTGCCCGGAAGTTGCTCAGCGCGCTCATCATGACGATTTTGGCTGCGCTGGCCTTTATCTTCAGGTCATCGAGTATGTTGACGGCTTTGCCGTCGGGCAGGTTATTGTCGAGGATGATCCAGTCGGGATTACTTTTGGAAACAGCTTCCAGCCCGTCGCCCAGGTTGCGGGCGATAATGACATGATCCTGGCTGCCGGTAAGAAGTGTTTTTTTTAAAAAGTTCTTAATAAGAATCCCCAGGTCTTCCTCATCCTCGATAATGACGACTTTCATTTCCTGACATTAGCGGTTTGTTATAATTTTATGACATTATAAAATAATCCTGCCGGTAGGATCGTAGCTAAATAAAGGGGGCATGTAAAAGGAAGCGGGCGCGATTTCTACAGATTGTAGACGCGGATTCCCCAGGGGCACCCGGATGCGGCGGGAACGGCCGGCAGACCGGATGGAACGTTTTTTTTATCAGCAGGTCATGAATTGTGTCAGAAGAATAACCATAAAATTGAAGGACTATGATTAACAGCAAGGTTTTTTGGGGAATCGTAACGGCAGCAGCTGCCGGGGCCGTAATCGGACTGCTTTTTGCTCCGGATGAGGGATTAAAAACCCGGAAGAAGATAAAAAACAAGTCCAATGACTGGGCACAGGATGTGCTGGATACGCTTGAAAAAAGCAAGAGCAAGGTGATCGAGGCGGCAGGAAAAGTGAAGAAGAGCTCAAAAGAGGTAAAGGACGAAATCGTCGAAAAAGCTGCAGAGAAATTGTAACCGGGATTTACCGGGCAGTTTACTCAGGAAAGGATGTACAACCGTGCATCCTTTTTTATGATTCGACCGGCAGGTAAATGCTGAAAGTGGCTCCTTTGTTGTTTTCGCTTTCGGCGGTGATGTACCCGTTGTGGTTGGAGACGACCCTGCGGCAGATGGCCAGCCCGATGCCCGTCCCCTCAAATTCATTTTTCCCGTGAAGGCGCTGGAAAATGACGAAGATCTTTTCGGCATAGTCGGCGCTGAACCCGATCCCGTTGTCGGACACCTGGATCATGTGGAAGTCCAGGGAGCGGTGAGAGGGCATGCTGCCGGGTATTTCCTGGCCTTTTACAACATAGTAGGAGATTTTGACCACGGGCCTGACGTCCGGCTTGGCATACTTGATCGAGTTGGCCAGCAGGTTCTGAAACAGCTGCAGCATCTGGATCGGGTAGGCGCTGATGACCGGCAGCTCGTCCTGGATGATCCGCGCCTTTTTTTCTGAAATCGGTAAGGAGAGGTTGCTCTTCGCTTCCCTGAGGATGCTGTTGAGATCGACCTGCTCCATCGGCTTCATGACCCGGACGAGCCTGGAAAAGGCAAGAAGATCGCTGATCAGCAGCTGCATCCGGTCGGCCGAATTGTTGATGATGCCCAGCATTTTTTCCGCTTCGGGCTGCAGGCCCTCACTGTGCCTGGCAGCGATTCTTTCCGAAAAGGAACGGATCTTCCGGAGGGGCTCCTGGAGGTCGTGGGAGGCGATGTAGGCAAACTGCTCCAGCTCGCTGTTCGACCGGTTCAGGTTTTCGATTTTATTTTCCAGCTCTATCCGGTACAGCCGGTTTCGTTTCAGCTCCCTCGTGAGCAGGATAAACGAAGCCACCAGGAACACAATGGCGATCAGCATGACGACCCAGTTGTAGCGGAAGAGCTGGGAGGTGTAGTTTTCGCGGCTGTACAGCCGGCTGGCCATCAGCTTGGATTCGATGGACGTCATCTCGTTGATGACCTTGGTGACCTGCTTGATATAGTCGGATCCCTCGCGGAGGTTTTCGCTGAATTTCTCTGACTTCAGGTTTGCCTGCAGGGCGGCGTCTCCGGGGGGGGGCAGGGCAGATGTGTCCGGGGAGATCTCGGCGAGCAGGCTGCCTAGTATGAGCACCCGCTTCTTTTGCGGCTCGTTGTTTTTTACCAGTGAATCGAGGCCGTCGACCAGGAAAGGAAGGTGGGCGATTCCCGAGTCCATGGCCTGGAGGCTTGCGGGGCTCTTCAGCACGTGGTAGGTACGGTGGTTGTAGCCGATCTCGAAAAAGACCGAATTGAGCTCGCGGAGCGTCATCAGCACGCGCTGCGTACTGTCCACCTTATCGGAGTAATTGATCATTTCCCGGTTGACGGTGTGGTTGTTATAGGAGAACACCACGATCAGGGAAATGGACAGCGCGAACATAAAGCGGGTGATCCATTCCAGCTGCCGTTCGTCAGGGGTCAGGTCAGGTATTTTAAAAGATGCAAATTTCATTTTGATGTAAATATAATAATGCCGATTACATTCGTTCTCATAGTGACATGTAGAATTTTTTTCTCATATTTGTAAAAGAACGTTTATGTTTGTCAGGTTTTGAAAAAGGTGCCCCGGGGAAGACGGGAATCAGTAGTCAGCGTTGGTGAAAAACAGGTGTAAGATTTTGGGAATCAGGCTGTGAAGGGCAGGTTGCGGGGGTGTCCCACACAAGCGAAGTATTATGCAGAGACAAACTCAGGTACAAAGACAGACATTAAAATATTCCCCGCTGCAAATTCAGATGCTGAATCTGCTCCATTTGACGACGATGGAGCTCGAGCAGCGGATCAAAGAGGAGCTGGAGGAAAATCCCGTGCTGGAGGAAGGGGCTGAAGAAGGCGCCGCAGAGGAAAAAGCCGAAGAGCTGGAGGAGCCGGGGGAGACGGTAGGCACGGGGGGAGAGGAAGTGCCGCCCGTCCAGGATTACTATGATTGGGATGAGTTCAGGGATGACGATATCCCCAGCTACCAGACCTATGTCAACAATTATCCCGCAGAGGATGAGCTGTACACCCGGCCCATCGTGGAAGGCGTTTCTTTCCGGGACGAGCTGAAGGAGCAGATTCATTTTCTCCGGCTGGATGAACGCCAGCAGCTGATCGCGGATTTTATATTGGATTCGCTGGATGAAGATGGCTTCCTGAGAAGGGAATGCGACATTATTGCCGACGACATTTCGTTTGCCAACAGCATATATATTGATACGGAAGAGGTGGAGGCCATCCTGAAGGTCATCCAGCAGCTGGATCCGCCGGGCATTGCGTCTGCGGATCTCCGTCAGTGCCTGCTGATGCAGCTCGACAGGATGCCCCGGAAAGACGGCGCATGGCCGGTTGCCCGCCGGGTGCTCAGCGAAATGTTCGATGAGCTCGGCAACCGCAATTATGACCGGATCATGCGGGTGCTCGGCCTGGAGGAGGAGGAGCTGAAAAAAGCCATCCAGATCATCACTTCACTCAATCCGAAGCCTGCATCGGGACTTCGCAACGACCTGCTCGTCAACGAAACCATCAAGCCTGATTTTCTCCTGGTCTATACCGACAACGGGGAAATCGAGGTGCAGCTTGTCTGGGGGAACAGCCCGGCCCTGCGGATGAACAAGACTTTTACAGAGATGGCCGCCGAGAAAAAAGACAAGGCGACCAACCAGTTTCTCAAAAACAAGATCAATTCCGCCCGCTGGTTTATCGATGCCATCAAGCAGCGGGAAACCACCATGCTCAACACGCTACGGGCCATAGTGAAGCTCCAGTACGACTATTTCCAGACCGGTGACGTTAAAAAGCTGAAGCCCATGATCCTGAAGGACGTGGCGGAAATCATCGGGATGGACATTTCGACGGTTTCCCGGGTAACGACAAACAAATACGTACAGACTCCGTTCGGGATCATCCTTCTGAAAGACCTGTTTACGGAAGGGGTGGCCGGTGATGACGGTACCGAGGTATCCAACCGCGCTATCCAGGAAGCCATACGGGAGATCGTAGATGCGGAAGACAAACGTCACCCGCTCAATGACCAGCAGAGTATGGAGGCGCTGACCCACAAAGGCTATAATGTAGCCCGCAGAACGGTAGCTAAATACCGTGAGCAGCTGGACATTCCGACCGCCCGCCTGAGGGTAGTCATTTAGCGGCACGCAGGCGGCAGGACATATACAAAGCGCACATTTTACTTAAACCATTGTTGTAAATCAGCCAGTTTGAGAATTTGCATGAAATAAGCACAGGTGACAGCATACAAAGCGGTCTGCCGCCCCGGAAGTATGATTATCCCGGCGAATTCCATGTGACTTTAAACATCAATTAAGAAAATAAACACATGAAAAAAATCCTCGTAATTGATGACGAAGCGGATATCTGCATGCTGCTTAAACGATTTCTGAACAAGAACAATTTCGAAGTGGAGACCGCCCAGTCGGGTCTGAGGGGCTTCCAGCTGATCGATGAATTTAAACCGGATCTGGTGCTGACGGATTTTCGCCTCGGCGATCTCACGGGAGCGGAAATCCTGGTGAACATCAAATCGAAGCTTCCCCATGTTCCCGTGCTGGTGATTACCGGCTATTCAGATATCAAAATCGCAGTGAACGTAATGAAGCTGGGTGCCTACGACTACATCACCAAGCCGCTTTTCCCGGATGAGATCCTCATTACGGTCAACAAGGCGCTGGCCGCAGCAGAGGAGGGCAGGCAACCGGACGCCCCGCAGCCGGACACCAGGATCGAAGCGGCCGGACCTGCGACTGAAAGTGCTGCGGAGCCGGAACGCCCGAAAGGGAAACCGGCGGCGCCCCTGAAGCTGAATTCCGGATACATTTTCGGGGAGAGCGCGAAGGCGAAGGAGCTCTACCGTCAGATAGACCTGGTCGCACCCACCAACTACAGCGTCATCATCTACGGCGAGAGCGGGGCGGGTAAAGAAGCCATTGCTTACGAGATTCACAACCGGTCGGCCAGGAAGAACAAGCCGTTTGTCGCGATGGATTGCGGGGCCATTTCCCGGGAGCTGGCCGGCAGCGAGCTGTTCGGTCACGAGAAGGGGTCCTTTACGGGAGCTCTCCAGCAAAAGATCGGCCATTTTGAGCTGGCCAACGGCGGTACCCTGTTCCTTGATGAAGTGGCCAACCTGTCTTACGAAATCCAGGTAGCGCTGCTGAGGGTAGTGCAGGAAAGAAAAATGCGGCGCATCGGGGGTACCAAGGAGATCGACCTGGATGTCCGGATTATCGTAGCCAGCAATGAAAAGCTCCTGGAAGCTTCGAAAAACAAAAAATTCCGGGAAGACCTGTACTACCGCTTCAATGAGTTCACCATCGAGGTGCCCCCGCTCAGGCAGCGGCTCGAAGACATCCTGCTTTTTTCGGAGTCGTTCCTCAAGGCAACCAACGCGGAGCTGAACAAGAACGTGAAAGGCTTTTCCAGGGAAGTGCTGGACGATTTTATAAATTATAACTGGCCGGGAAATCTCCGGGAGCTTAAAAATGTCATCAAACGGGCTACGTTGCTGACGGACGGAGACTATATCGAGGAGAAGACCCTGCCTTTCGAGATTGCCAATTTCAAGAAGCTGAAGGAGCTGGACGAGGATTTCGGCAGCGGTGCCCTGCAGGTTTCGGAAGCAGTGACCGAGCCTGGCGCCAAGCCCAACCTGAAATACGCGGTAAGCGAGGCGGAATACGAGATGATTATGAAAGTGCTGAGGCAGGTCAACTTCAACAAAAGCAAGGCGGCCCGTTTGCTGAATATCGACCGTAAGACGCTGTATAACAAGATGAAGCAGCTGGAAATGCAATAAGGTATACCTGCGTCGGGGGGGAAGTCCGGCATTTTCTCGTCTGTTCCCGAAAAAGTAATCTACATTCCTATGGTTTTTCCCGGTAAGCCGGCAATGGCCCTGCTTGTATTTTTTGCATCACATGGTATCATGGCTCAGAATCAGGTGATTCCGCTTTGGCCTAAGGGGCAGGTCCCCAATGCCGTCCCGAACACTGTCACCGAGAAATCGGAGGTGGGTGCGGACGGGCTGCTCCGT
>JBEBSO010000072.1:0-10686 GCA_040394275.1 Telluribacter sp. | reverse complement strand
TTAGGGGCGGAAATCACTTCCTTGATGTCGGAGATCAGCTTATTGGCCAGCGTTTCGGCCGTAGCGTTCGTTTCGGATTCGGAGTAGATACGGATGATGGGTTCCGTATTCGACTTTCTCAGGTGTACCCATTCCTTGTCAAACTCGATCCGGATCCCGTCCACCGTGTTGATCGGGTGCTTGGCATACCGGTTTTTGATCCTGAGCAGCACGTCGTCCACGTCGATATCGGGAGTCAGCTCAATTTTGTTTTTGGAAATGTAGTAGCTGGGGTACGACTTCCGGAGGGCCAGCGCCGATTTCCCGGATTTGGCCAGGTGCGTCAGGAACAGGGCGATACCCAGAAGGGCATCCCGGCCGTAATGCAGCCCGGGGTATATGATGCCGCCGTTACCTTCTCCGCCGATAACGGCCCCCGTTTCTTTCATCATATGCACCACGTTGACTTCGCCTACGGCGGAGGCGGCATAAGATCCTCCTGCCTTCAGCGTAACATCCCGCAGCGCAGCCGAAGACGACAGGTTGGAGACGGTATTGCCGGGGGTATGCCTGAGCACGTAGTCGGCTACGGCGACAAGCGAATATTCCTCTCCGAAGGGAGATCCATCCTCGCAGATCAGGGCAAGCCGGTCCACATCCGGATCCACTACTATGCCGAGGCTGTAGGAGCCGTTCTTGATTTCATTGCTGATCTCATGCAGGTGCTCGGGAAGAGGCTCCGGGTTATGTGCAAAATTGCCGGTGGGTTCGCAGTTGATTTTCTTTATATTGGCCGGCTTGACCCCGAGGGCTTCCAGCAGGGCGGGTACCGCTACGCCGCCGGTAGAGTTT
Source organism: Telluribacter sp. (assembly GCA_040394275.1). Taxonomy (GTDB): domain Bacteria; phylum Bacteroidota; class Bacteroidia; order Cytophagales; family Spirosomataceae; genus JBEBSO01. The sequence continues at coordinate 9,855 of JBEBSO010000072.1, read as the reverse complement.
ACGGCATCTACGGCAATTCTGAAGTTGGCAGCAGCTATGGCAGCGGTATCCACCAGCGGGAGCTCCAGGATTTTCTCAATGTGTTTCCCGATCCAGCTGTCGTCCGTGACGTAAGTGCCCAGCTTTTTGACATCCACAAAATCGAAATCTTCCTCTTCGGCCAGCTGCAGGACCTCTGCCCCCGCTTCTGCCGAAATAAACTCCCCGTTGCTGTCGAGAAGCTTAAGCGCGTTCCATTGAATGGGGTTGTGACTGGCTGTCAGGATAATACCGCCGTCGGCCTGTTCATGAAGCACCGCCATTTCTACGGTAGGGGTAGTGGATAGTCCCAGGTCGATAATATGAATTCCCAGTCCTCTCAGTGTCGAAGCGACCAGGCTGCTCACCATTTCGCCCGAAAGCCGGGCATCCCTTCCGATGACGACCTTGATGCTGCCGTTCCCGTTTCTTGAGAGCCTTGTTCCGTAGGCTGCGGCAAATTTAACAACATCGATAGGGGTAAGTGATTTTCCGGCTTTCCCTCCGATGATTCCTCTGATGCCGGAAATAGATTTAATTAGTGCCACTGGTGTAACGTAATAGGTGATTGCGCCCCAAAATTACTTAATCCTTGTAGTTATAGGGCAGCCGTATAAAAAATATTAACCGGATGGCCGGTTTATTGGTTTCTGAGCTGGTTCTGTGCACCGTCCGAAAGGGGCTTCAATCCGAAATACAGGTCGTAGACGGCCGTATCCACCTCGTTGTTCTTGCTCTGGAATTCGTCCAGGAACCGGTGCAGCCCCATCCTGAAAACCTCCTCGGCTTCGTAGTATTCGATTTCCGAGCGCAGCCTGCTCAGCTTCTTTTCCGCCTCGTTGCTGTAGCCCTTTTCGGGGTGGGAGCCGGCAATGGCATACAGCGACAGCTCTGCCTGGCGCATACAATAGGCAATCGAGCGGGGAAAAAGACGGTCAAGGACGAGGAAGTCCACAATGTTGACAGGGGTCAGCGCGCGGTGGGTCTGCCGGTACATGTTGTAGGCGCTGACCGATTTGAGAACGGCGATCCAGGTCATCATGTCGTAGGTGGAGCCGGAGGTGTTGTTGTGCTCCCGGCTCATGGTAAAATATTTTACGTCCAGGAACCTCGAGCTTTTGTCTGCTCTCTCGATGTGTCTCCCCATACGGCCGAAATGCCAGGCTTCGTTCCTGGTGAAGGTGGAGTCGACGATTCCGTGGTACAGCTGGGTGTTCTTTTTGATTTCCTCGAAAAACTTCTGAAGCTGGTCCATACGCCGGAGGTCCTCAAACGATACGCCTTTGACCAGGAGGTACAGCGAATTGATGCTCTCCCACATTTCCTTGGTGATGGTCTCCCGGATGGTGCGTGCATTTTCCCGGGCGCCGCTGAGGCAGCTGGAAATCGAATTCGGATTCCGTTTGTCAAAGGTCATGAACCGGATCACGTCCTCGCGGGTGGCCTCCCCGTAGTGCCGGTAGAAGAGCGGGTTGTCGGCCGTGGCAATGAGCAGCGGCTCCCATTGCTCATCGATGTCCGGCGGCAAATCGAGCGCCAGGTTAAAATTGACTCCAATGAATCTCGCGTAGTTTTCTACGCGCTCTATGTAACGGTTCGTCCAGTAAATAGAATTCGCAACACGGCTCAGCATGGAAGTCCGAAATGGTGTTCTGGTAAAAGTAAAAAAACAATTGTACCCGGATGCGGCTTAAATATACCGCAAAAAGCCGGTCTCAGTCAAAAATACAGATTTATAGATACGCGTCAAAATAAAAGAAGATTCTTTGCTAAATGCAAAATTCGCCGCAGGGCCCGCGCCATGAGCCGGGTCGCGCCGCCTCCCCGTTCCGGGCTCATTTCATCGTTTCTTTCAGCACTTCCAGCGATTTGATCTCTCCCAGGTTTTCCAGGTGTATTTTGTAAAAGAAAAGAAGCTGGTCCAGGAGCGAAAGCCTGGCCCGTTTGGTGAGGGGCGCCGCCGAGCCGAAAGGTTGGGAATAAAACTGGTTTAGCGCTGCCAGCTGAAGGTCGTCGGGCAGATCTGGAAAACGGCTTTCCAGCAGCTGGTCCCTGAAATCCAGGCTGTTTTCCGGTCCGATTCCCAGGTAGAAAGCAAATTTGGCCAGGAACTGGACATGAAAGCCGGCAAACCCTGACTCCGCATCTTCCAGGTACAGGATGGCCTCTTCAAGAAAATGATACAGCGGCGGGTTGGACTCTTCCTCCCGCAGCGATTTGGCCAGGACCTCCGAGACAAACAGCGCAATACCGGCCTTTTCCACGGTAAAAGGAATGCTTCTGAACGGGCGGTAGCATTTGATCTCGGAGATCCGGTGAAGGGCCCCGGGTTTCTGCTGGTGGTATACCACCAGCTCAAGTAACGTCAGGGGCTGAAAAAAAGCGATTTTGCTGCCTTTCGCTCTGCTGCTGCGGACACCGTTGACGATGTAGCTTTGTATCCCGAAGGCCTCCGTATACAGCCGGGCGATGATGGAGGTATCTCCATATCGTATGTAATTTAAGACAATGGCCTTTGTTTTGTCCAGCATGGGTGATCCCGTCAGGTTCGGTCTCCGGTCCGGCAGATTGCCGTTCCCTTACAAAAATAAAAAACTCTCCTTCCGCAGGAGAGTTTTTTTTACGTAAATCGGCTGAGCGTGCCGCCCTAAACCGGCCTGCAGGGGATCATTGTCCCGGCGCCGCGTCGTTGCTGCTGCTCTCGCTTTTCTGGTCATCGTTGTTGACGGATTTTTTCCGGCGGGGTTTCACCTCCGTAAAATTCATTTTCCCGAACTTATAGGAGAAATTCACCCGGATACCCCTGTTATACAGGTAGTTGGTGCTTGATTGGGTAAAAGTGGGGGCTGCGATCTCGGTCTTCATCCTGAACCGGTTGCTGAGGAAATTTTCCATCGCAAGCCCGATGCTTCCCTTTTTGTTACTGAAGTCTTTTTTCACACCCAGGTTATAGAACCCGAACCCGGCCTGTGAGCCCTGCAGCTCGACGCTGCGGCCGCGAAGCATCCCGAATCCCTGTATTCCCCACCCGTTGTTGAGCGTCAGGTTGGTATGGAACCGCCCGGAGGCCACAATCCCGTCGTTGGTCGATTTTAGATCGGGGTTGGGATTGTTGTTGGTCAGGTAGACATAGTAGGAGTCAAATCCTCCGCCCATCTGCCATTTTTTGAACAGGGTGATGTTGGCGTTGATATTGACGCCGTAAGTCTCTTTGTGACCGATGTTCCCGTAGGTTGTCGTGATGATCCCGCTTTCAGAGGTGCGGATGCTTTCTATCGAATTGTTGGTCAGTCTTCCGAAAGCTGCGACGCCGAGATAGAACGTGTTCTTATAGAAGCTCGTGCTCAGTTCGAGCTGGTCGGTCAGCTCGGGGCTCAGCTGGGGGTTTCCCTTGGTGATGTTGGTCGGGTTGGATGCATTGACGTTCGGGTTCAGGTATTGGATACCCGGGCGCTGCAGCCGGCGGTTGTAAGCGAGCTTCAGCACCTGCCCGCCTTTCAGTGATTTCGAGATGTTCACGCTGGGTACCAGGTTGCTGTAAGCGGGAATATGGATAGGCTGTTCTCCCTGGTCGGCATTGATGTGCGTGTACTCGTACCTGGCTCCTGCCTTGAAGGTGAATTTGCTTTTTGTGGAAAGGGTATACGAAGCGTAACCGGCGCCGACGTTCTGGTCGTAGTTGAGCTGACTGGCCTCCCTGGCCGGTTCTGCCTCTCCTGAGCTGTAGTAGGTATAGTCGCTGTTGACATTACGCAGGATACCTTTTCCTCCGACTTCCAGCATCTGGTTGTTGCCGATCGGCGTCTGGTAGTCGAGCTGAAGGGTGCTTTCCTGGTTATAGCTCTTGTTTTCGTTCCCGGTGGTGCCGATGAGCTCCCGCAGCGTATTGTTGTCGGAGAACAGGTCGGCATCGAAATTGTTGATGCGGTTGTTGCGGCTGAACTGCGTAGAGATGCTCAGCTCCTGCGACGGCTTCCCGAACGACCTCAGGTAATCGACGTTGAAGTCCATGGTATTGGAAATGTCCTTGATGTCGGTTTCCCGGAAGCTGGAGCTTCTCTCTACACTGCTGCCGGAAGTCGGTAGCTTCAGGATTTTAAGATCCTGGCTCGAGAGCTGCTGGCGGGTACCTAGCCGCGCGCCGGCCGACAGGGAGGAGTTGGGGTTCATATCGTAGTCCCAGCCGAGCGAGTAAGACCCGAACCCGCCGCCGTTTTTCCCGGTGGTGGTCTGTTCCGTCCGTACCCCGTTGCCGATCTGTACGTTTTCATTCAGGGACTTTATATTGTAGTTGGCACGGCCCCAGCCGCCGAGGTTAAAGCCCATCTTCCCGGTGCGGAGGTCCCCGCGAAGGCCGAGGTTGGCGCCCCGGTTCCCTACGCCTGTGTTCAGGTTGAGCGTAGCTCCTTTGATCGTGCTTTTCTTGGTGACGATATTGATGATACCCGCGGATCCTTCTGCATCATAGCGTGCAGAGGGAGAAGTAATTACCTCTACCGATTTGATCATGTCCGCAGGGATCATTTTCAGCGCGTCAGCCACGCTGTTGGCCACGATGGTGGAAGGCTTGTTGTTGATCAGTACGCGGACGTTGGAGCTTCCCCGCAGCGAGAGATTACCATCCAGGTCGACCGAGAGCATAGGTACTTTACGCATGATATCCGTGGCATCCCCGCCGCGGCTGGTCAGGTCTTTTTCCGCGTTGAATACAAGCCGGTCAACCTTCTCCTCGATGAGCTCCGCCTGGCCGACCACGTTTACTTCGCCGAGCTGAACGATATCCGGGACCAACACAACCTGCCCGAGATCAATCTCCGTTCTTCTCTCTATTTTGATGTCGCCGATCTGCTTCATCTTGTACCCGATAAAAGACATCAGCAGCATATAATTCCCCTGTGCGACCCGGCTGAGCGTAAAGCGTCCCTTTTCGTCGGTAGTGGTTCCGTCTACAGGTTTGTTGGATTTGATGTCGACGATGGATATTGCGGCAAATTCCACGGGCGCTTTCGAGACAGAGTCGATGATGACGCCGGTTATCTTACCGTTGCCCCTTGGAGTATTGTCGTCAGCGGTGCCGGGTATGGCCACAGGCCGCTCCGACCGCTGTCCCGGAGACTGTCCTCCGCCCCGTTGGCCGGAGCCGCCTCTCTGTCCGCCGCCGCCGCCGCCCCCTCCGGGAAACTGCGCATGCAGTGACTGGGTCAGTATCAGGAAAATAATGAGTAAAACGGGATTCTTTTTCATGGCGATTGATTGGAAATAGATGCAGTTTTTTTGGTCAGACAATGAGTACAAAATTGGATAAAAGAATCAGATAATTAAGGCTCAATAGATTAAAGCGCCGGATTTACCGATCAAAGTTATCTTATGGCCGATGACCGGCGGCCCGGACCGTTGTCCGGGGTACCTCGCCGGGGTTGAAAGATGAAATAGCGCGTTACGTCGGTGATTGCAGGCAGGTGATCTATTCCTGATTGGGAATTAGGAGATTAAATGCAATAATTAGGCATCTGTTTGTAGGTTCAAACATCCGGAAAATAACACGAAAGAATGTCGACAGTTTCAAAAAAACGTTACCTCCCGGCCATTACCTATGTTGTGATATGGGTTTTGATGGGAGCTTTTTTACTATTGTGGCAGCCCATTAACTGGCAGATCAGGCTGCCGGCGGAGTTCTGGTACAAGCAGGGCATATTGTTTGTTGTGCTGATCCTTATTTTCTATGTAAATACAAATTACTGGGTGCCGGGATTCCTGTTCAGGAACAGGACGGTACGTTATATTCTGATCAATATCGTCACCGCGATCCTGGTGGCGTATCTCATGGAAAATGTCGAAAAACAGCTCGGTCTGTGGGAGGTGATGAACAAAGCGTTCAAGGCGGCGCGGGAGGCGGGCTCAGGCAAGCGGCATGAAGACTTTATCGATTATTTTTCGCTGCTGATCTCGCTGATCGTGCTGGGCATCAGCACCAGCCTGGCCACCATCCAGAACTGGCGGAAAAACCTTGTGCTGCAGGAGGAACTGAAGAGTGAGCGGATCAACACCGAGCTGCAGTTTTTAAAAGCGCAGATCAACCCGCATTTCTTTTTCAATACGCTCAATAACATCTATGCGCTGACGCAGGTGAACGTGGATGCAGCGGGTGACGCCATCCACAAGCTTTCCCGGATGATGCGTTATGTATTGTATGAAACGCAGCATGTGACCGTCATGCTCAGCCGCGAGATCGACTTCGTGGAGGATTATATCGAGCTGATGAAGCTGAGGCTGACCGATAAGGTGCAGGTGCGGTTTTCGCATCCCGAACCCCTCCGGGATGTGCCGGTGGCGCCCATGATTTTCCTGCCTTTTATAGAAAATGCCTTCAAGCACGGGATCAGCTCCACAAAGCCCTGCTTTATCGACATAGAGATCACACAGCAGGCCAAAAATGTACAGCTGATGGTCCGGAATACGTTATTTGTGGAAAAGAAGCCCGGCCTGGATGAAGGTACGGGCATCGGGCTGGTCAATACCCGGAGGCGGCTGGACCTGCTTTACCCGGGCAAATACGACCTCGAGGTGCGGGAAAACAAACAGGATGCGGAGCATGTGGTGTTCCTAAAACTTAATATAGTCTGACATGATACTCAGGTGCCTGGCGGTTGATGACGAGCCTCTCGCATTGGGACTGGTTTGCTCTTTCATCCAGAAAACGCCGTTTTTATCCCTGGAAGGGCGGTATTCCAGCGCAGTGGATGCGCTGAAGGCGATCGATGCAAACCGGATCGACCTGGTGTTTCTCGACATCCAGATGCCCGACCTGACGGGGATCGAGCTGGCGAGGGTGATTGAGAAAACTTCCGGCCGGACGCCGCGGATTATTTTTACGACGGCGTTCAACCAGTTTGCACTGGATGGCTTTAAGGTGGATGCGCTGGATTATCTCCTGAAGCCTTTCAATTATGAAGAGTTTCTGAAAGCCGCCGGCAAGGCCAGGAGCTATTTTGAGCTGGTTCAGCGGGCCGAGGATTCCCCGGCGGGAATGCCGGTCGAGCAGCCCCGCGAAGAATACCTGTTCCTGAAGGTGGAATACCAGCTGGTCAGGGTAATGTACAGCGACATCCTGTACATAGAGGGGCTGAAGGACTATGTGAAAGTTCACCTGCAGACCAGCGCCAAACCTTTGCTTTCCCTGACCAGCCTCAAGGCGCTGGAGGAACGGCTCCCGGCATCGCGGTTTATGCGCGTACACCGTTCCTTCATCGTAAACCTGGATAAGATTTCAGCGGTGACGCGCAACAATATCCAGATAGGCAATGACCCTGTACCGGTCAGCGAGCAGTACAAGGAGGCTTTTAACGACTACCTGAGCAAATGGATGTAGGCCGGGTACTGACAGGGCTGCTGTGCCTGGGCCTCTTCACCGGCTGGAATCCGGGCCGGGACAACCGGGAAGAGGTTTCTCCCGATACCACCGCAAAAAAGTTTACGAATCCTGTTTTTGAGCCTATCCTGGCCGACCCGACAGTGGTCAGGGCAGGAGACGGCTGGTTTTATGCGTACGGTACCCAGGATGACTGGGGCGACGGGAAGGGAAGCCGGCTGGTGCCGGTAGTGCGTTCCCGGGACCTGGTGCACTGGACTTACACGGGGCAGGCCTTCGAAAACAGGCCCGCCTGGAAAGACCGTGGAGGGATCTGGGCTCCGGACGTCGTGCGGGTCAACGGCAGGTATCACCTGTATTATGCCTGTTCCGTCTGGGCGGATGCCGACCCGGGCATCGGGGTGGCGGTAGCGGATACGCCGGAAGGGCCTTTCAGGGATTCGGGAAAGCTGTTTCTGAGCAGCGACATCGGCGTTCCCAATTCCATCGACCCGTTTTACTTCGAGGACGGCGGGACCCGGTATCTTTTCTGGGGAAGCTACAGTGAGGCCGCCCACCAGGGTACTTACGGTGTGCCGCTCGCTGCCGACGGGCTTTCGGTGCCGGATTTTTCTGCAAAATTTAAAATAGCAGCGGGTGATTTCGAAGCAGTTGTGATTCACAGGCGCAACGGGTACTATTACTTTATCGGGTCAAAGGAAGGCTGCTGCGACGGGGCCGAAAGCAGGTACCATCTCCGGGTGGGAAGATCCCGGCAGCTCCGCGGCCCTTACACGGACCGGGAAGGCCGATTGCTGACCGGGCGCGGCGCGGGCGATACCATCCTGCAGGGCGATGCGGTATATGCCGGACCGGGTCATTGCAGCCGGATCATAACAGACGACAACGGAACGGACTGGCTCCTTTACCATGCGATAGACCGGAAGCAGCCCTATGTCCCCAGCAAAGCCAACCGCCGGGTGCTTATGCTGGATAAGGTGACCTGGGAGGAGGGGTGGCCGCTGGTCGGGGAAGGCGTTCCGTCGGACCGGATGCAGGCAGCTCCGGTTTTCAGAAAATAGGCGATGAATCTTTGAAATATCTTTGAAATGTTATCTTAGCAATTTATTTATTCGTATTTAAACCTGACATGTATGAAATTTACTAAGATCACTTTCCTGGTGCTTGCATTTGGCGCGGTCTTTCTCAGCTGCGCGAAAAAGGAGGAAAAAGAAGAGGCCGGGCAGGTAGCCGGAAGAGACATCTGGACCGCCGAAGCGGCCAGCCAATGGTATGAGAAGCAAGGGTGGCTTGTGGGCTGTGATTTTCTGCCCAGCACGGCCATCAACCAGCTGGAAATGTGGCAGGAGGAGAGTTTCGACACGACCACCATCAACAGGGAGCTGGGCTGGGCTGCCGGACTGGGAATGAATACGATCCGGGTATACCTTCATGATTTGCTTTTTGAACAGGATTCGGCCGGCTTTCTGAAAAGAATGGACACTTTCCTGGACATCTCAGCACGTCACGGGATCAAGCCGCTGTTTGTATTGTTCGATTCCTGTTGGGATCCTTTTCCCAGGCTGGGCGTACAGCGGGAGCCTACCCCGTTCGTGCACAATTCAGGATGGGTGCAGAGCCCGGGCATCGAGGTGCTGAAAGACAGTACGCAGTACGGAAGGCTGCAGGAGTATGTGCGTGGAGTAATCGGTCATTTTGCCGGGGATCAGCGGGTGCTGGGCTGGGATATCTGGAACGAGCCGGACAACACCAACGGAAGCTCCTACGGTAAAGTGGAGCTGCCCGGTAAGGCCGGCTATGTATACCCGATCCTGAAGGAGGCATTTAAAACAGCCCGTTCCGTCAACCCGACCCAGCCCCTTACCGCCGGCGTATGGCAGGGCGACTGGTCCGCTCCGGAGCGACTGAGCAGGATAGACAGCATGATGCTGGCCGAATCTGACGTGATATCTTTCCACAATTACCATGACGCTGCTTCTTTTGACCAGCGGATCGAATGGCTTGCGCCGCTGGGCCGGCCGCTGCTTTGCACCGAATATATGTCCCGGGGCAACGGCAGCACGTTTGAAGGATCGCTGCCTATTGCGAAAAAGTACAATGTAGCCGCCTACAACTGGGGGCTGGTGGATGGGAAATCCCAGACGATTTATCCCTGGGACAGCTGGAAAAAGAAGTATACCGGGGAGCCCGAGCTGTGGTTCCACGATATTTTCAGGAAGGACGGCACACCGTATAAAAAATCGGAAACAGACCTGATCAGGCAGCTTACAGGCAAATCAAAAGAATAGAGCCTGGATGATCCGTAAAGGAAGAGGTATGACCAGATAGAAAATATCGAAATATCTGTAATTGGGGATGACAAATGCCCACAGGCTGTTGTGTTTGATAACGAGATCTGAATGACGGGCTTCCAGAATTGAAGGCAGGGCGACGAATCCGCATATAATGACTGGAAATAGATAGGAGGC
>JBEBSO010000071.1:0-10700 GCA_040394275.1 Telluribacter sp. | reverse complement strand
CATCAGCGGCTTTTCCGCGACCATCTCTGCCAGCAGGCCTTTCCAGCTGCAGAATACGAGCGCCGCTACAAAAACCGCACCTACGATATACTGCCCGTTAAGCCTGGGCACCCTGAACCGGGATTTCTCAGAGATCCCCGCGTAGTCCATGTACAACACCCCGCAGCAAACCAGGATAAAGGCAAAAAAAGTCCCGACGCTCGTCAGGTCCACCACGAATCCCATGTCGATAAACAAGGCGGGCACGCCCACCACCAGGCCGGTCACTATCGTAGCAAACCCGGGGGTCTTGTAGCGCGGATGCAGCTTTGAAAACCTTTCCCACAGCAGCCCGTCCCGGCTCATTGCCATCCAGATCCTGGGCTGTCCCAGCTGGTAGACCAGCAGGGCGCTCGTAATCGCGATCACCGCGCTGACGGAAATGACGCCGGCCACAAAATCGAATCCTACCCGCTGAAACACGAACGCAAGCGGATCGTCCACGTTCAGCTCCCTGTAGTTGACCATACCCGTGAGCACCAGCGTAATCAGGACGTACAGTACGGTACAGATGGCCAGGGTATAAATCATGGCCCTGGGCAGGTCCCGCTGGGGGTTTTTACATTCTTCGGCCGTGGTCGAAATCGAGTCAAACCCGATAAAGGCGAAAAATACGGCGGCCACTCCTTTCAGCACCCCTCCCACGCCGTTGGGCGCGAACGGGGACCAGTTTTCCGGCTTAACAAAAAAGGCCCCGGCCACAATCACGAAAACCACCACGCCTACCTTCAGGATCACCATGATATTGCCGGCATTCCTGGACTCCTTTATCCCTACATAGCACAGCCAGGTGACGAGCGCCGTGATGATGCCGGCGGGAAGATCAAATATAATCCGGACGTCACCCAGGACGGGCGCCGCCGAATAAGCCGCCGCCGCCATGCGCTCCCCGGTGGAAAGCGCCGACTGGCCTTCGGCTGCCAGCTTCTGATAAGCGAGCGAGGCCGTGCCCGGGTCGACGGACAGCCAGCCGGGGAAATCGATCCCGAAGCCTTTGAGCATGCTCACAAAATACTCGGACCAGGCAATAGCGACCACGATGTTGGATACGGCATATTCCAGAATGAGGGCCCAGCCGATAACCCAGGCGAACAGCTCTCCGAACGTTACGTAAGCGTAGGTATAGGCGCTGCCTGAAACCGGCACCGTGCTGGCAAACTGTGCGTAGCACAGCGCGGTAAACACACAGGCCATCGCGATAAACACAAACAGCAGGGACACCGCCGGCCCTCCCTCAAAGCTGGCTCGCCCGATGGTGCTGAAAATACCGGCGCCTATGATGGCTGCGATGCCGAGCGACACGAGATCCCGGGTACCCAGTACCCGGAGCATCCCCCCGGCCGCATCGCGCTGCGCTGCGTCATCCAGCAGCTGGGACACAGATTTCTTACGAAAGAGGGCGGAACGTTTTGTCATGCGACAAAAATAGGCATTTCCTGAAAAGATGAAGATATTTTAAAATTATATTCGGTTTTCAAGAAAAGGCGGACATCCCGGAAACTGACACAAGAAATACAGAACAAAATATTATTCCGAAATAATCAGAATATAAACCGAATTTCAGAATATTACACAAATAAATCCTGATAATTATATCTTTTTTTAACATAATAACAGATTTAAGGAATTATATTTGGTTGCAAGCAAAACGGCCGCCCTCCGGGCGGCCGTTGCTGTATGACAGGCAGTACAGGATCAGACTTTCAGCATCCAGCCGAAAATATCGTCCGCCTTGCCGGTCCGGATATCCGTCAGGTATTCCTTCACCCTGGTAACAAAAGAATTTGCATCGATTTCGGGGAGCTTATAATCCACTCCTTCGTAAGCGATTACCGAAAAAGGAGAAACCACTACCGCAGTGCCGGCTCCGAAAGCCGCCTGCAGACGTCCTTCCCGGGTGGCCGCGATGACCTCTTTCACGCTTACCCTGCGCTCCTCCACCTCTACTCCCCAGTGCCGCGCAATGTCGACAATACTCTTGCGCGTGATCCCGTCCAGGATCGTGCTGGATACTGCCGGCGTCACCAGCTTGTCGTCGATGACAAACATCACATTCATGGTGCCGGATTCCTCCACGAACTCATGCGAATGCGCGTCCGTCCAGATCAGCTGATCATATCCTTCCTTCTGCGCCATTTTTGCCGGGTACAGGGATCCGCCGTAGTTGCCCGCGCATTTGGTAGACCCCACGCCGCCTTCCGCCGCGCGGATAAAATGTGTTTCTACCTTCACCTTCGGAGGAACGGGATAGTAAGCGCCCACCGGGCTGGTAAAGATGATGAAAGAGTAGGTATCGGAAGGCTTCACGCCGATATAGGCGTCCGTCGCGAACATATAGGGACGGATGTACAGCGAATATCCCGCCTGGGAAGGCACCCAGCCTGCATCCAGCCGCAGCAGCTCGGTGAGGCCGCTCATGAAAATATCTTCCGGGATGGCAGGCATGCAAAGCCTTTCAGCCGAATGGTTGAGTCGCTTCCAGTTGTCATAGGGACGGAAGACCAGCACCTCGCCTTCCTCGTTTTTATAGGCTTTCATGCCCTCAAAAATAGCCTGTCCGTAATGCAATGCCGCCGTTGCCGGGCTCAGCGACAAATTACCGTAAGGCTCAATACGCGGTTTCTGCCACTGTCCGTCACGATATTCGGCGATAAACATGTGGTCGGATATATTGCGTCCAAAAACCAGGTTATCGAAATCAACTTCCGGCAAACGCGACCTGGTTGTTTTCTGAACATCAATATGAATGGTATCAGCGAACATGGGAGTATGAATTTTTGTCGTTAGGTTGGCAATTTAAATAAATTATTCCAGTCAGAAAAGAATTATTTAGTATGACAATATTTTTCACCTCTGCACCGGCAAAGTTCCTGAGAATAAGTAAAAAAAGCCTCGATTATTTACCAGTTTCCGGCTTCGGCTTACGCGGGTGCCAGAACACTTCCTCCACCTGCAGCTCCTTTGCCATCTGCCGCGACAGCACGAACAGGAAGTCGGACAGGCGGTTGAGATACCTCGGGATAAGGGGATCGGAAGGGTACTGCTCGTACAGGGCCAGCACAACCCTTTCCGCCCTCCGGCAGACGGTCCGGGCAAGGTGCCCGTACGACACCGTGGTATGTCCCCCCGGCAGGACAAAAAACCGGAGCGGCTCGAGGTTTTCCGTCATCCTGTCGATTTCCAGCTCCAGCATCAGGATGTCCTCCTCAAAGAGGTCGGGCAGCTTTCCCTTCCGTTTTCCCGGCTCTGTGGCCACGCGGGAGCCGATGGTAAACAGGCAGTCCTGCACTTCCTTGAGGAACTCGCGGCGCCCTTCGTTCACCTCCTGGTCTCTCAGCAACCCGATGTAGGCGTTCAGCTCATCCACACTTCCGTAGGCCTCGATCCGGATGTCCGTTTTGGATACCCGCGTCCCTCCCACCAGTGAGGTAGTCCCCTCGTCGCCCGTTTTCGTGTAAATCTTCATTATAACTTTGTTTTTGCCTGAGTGTATCAAGAATATGTCTTAGTTTTGCAAGACAATTATACAAACGAATACACGGGTCCGGCCTGTTTCCGGCATTTATTTTCCGGATTATCTGCCCGGGGCTGCGGTGCCCCTGGGGCCTGTATCCGAAAACGGCCGTTTCTGTGACCTGCACCGTTCAGGCAGGGGTACGGCAAACATTACAATCCAAATTAACCGGAATTTTCATACGGATGAACGTTTCTACATTTATCATAAAATGCTGGCGCTGGGCGTCGGTGCTTCTGGTAGTCGGCGCGCTGGGATGGGCTTACGCGACCTTTTCCGAGATGGTCGCCTTCCGCTTTGATGCGGATGGACAGGCTTCCGATTTTATCAACAAGGAAACCCTTTTTTACGTGGTAACGGCCCTGCTGGTACTCAACAACGTCGTGATCGGGTCGGTGGCCAGGCAGATCGGTAAAATACCGGTCTCCCTGCTCCCCATCCCCAGAAAGCAGGAATGGGAAAAGAACAAGCCGGTGCTGTACGAAGTGCTGACCAACTGGATCGTCAGCCTGATTGCGGCCATCAACACCATCCTCGCACTCAGCCTGCTCAGCCTGTCGACAGTCAACGGGCAGTCCAAATACGATGTTTTCGATTTCAGCTGGCTGTCTTATATGAGCATCGCCCTGCTTGTGGTCATCATGCTGACTCCGCCGTTCGTGCTGATGCGGGTGCCGGCCGGAGAGCGGTAACGGCCGGCCGGTCTACCCGGCTGCCTTACAATATTTTAGCGCTGTTTCTTGTTTAAGAGGTAGGAACGTACGGACGGCGGCTGTGCGCCTCAGGAAATGGAATACAAATCAGGAACCATATATCATATGAACAGCATGAAAAAAACAGCCGGATATACGTTGCTGGTGCTGCTGACCACATTGTTCGCCTGGTCCTGCGGAAGGTCTCTCCAGGTCAGCTACGACTACAATTCTTCCGTCAACCTCCGCCAGTTCAAAACGTTCCGGGTAGAGGCCGAAAGGAAAATGGACCAGGACCCCCTGCTCGGCAGCGATCTCAACCGCCAGCGGCTGAAAGAAGCGGTGACCAAGGTAATGCAGGGCAAGGGCTACAGGATCGACGAAAGCGATCCCGAGCTGCTGGTCAAATTCCTGACGGATGTAAAGGACCGGCAGCAGATCAGGTCCAACAATTCCTATCCGAACTACTGGTGGTGGAACAGTCCCATGTACAACAACTACACGACTTATACCTACCAGGAGAGCCGGTTTATCATCAACATTTACCAGGCGGAAACGCGCAACATGATCTGGCAGGGGTGGGCTTCGGGGAGAGTCAAGGCGCCGAAGAAGAACGAAGACAGGGCCGAAATGGTACAGAACATCATCATGGATATATTACAGTCTTTTCCGCAGGCAACTTTGGATACTTACCGCCGCAACTGACCGTACCCGGCCTTTTCACCCACCTTCAAGATTCCCGGCATTGAAAGTACCATTTTTCCGGCAGCTGTCTTCCCGGCTTTCCCGGAACGTTACATCAGGCAAATTTATACCGGAGATCGACGGTCTCCGGTTTCTGGCCATTTCCCTGGTCATACTCCACCATATCCAGACTTTTTTCCTGTACAAATCCACCGTCACGTACGCCGACCGGGACGCCTTCCAATGGCTGGCCGACTGGCTGTATGACGCGCGGAAAGGCGTAGAGCTTTTTTTTGTCATCAGCGGCTTCATCCTGGCGCTCCCATTTGCCAGATCGTTCCTCGCAGGCGCGCCGGCCCCGTCCGTAAAGCGGTATTTTCTCCGCAGGCTTACCCGTCTCGAGCCCCCGTATATCCTGGCGCTCCTGGTTATGTTCGTGCTCCTGGTCGCCTTTACGGGCATGCCGGCCGGCCAGGCCTCGAAAAGCCTGCTGGCTTCCCTGATCTACTCGCACAATATTATTTTTGACTGGGCTTCCTACCTGCTCCCCGTCGCCTGGTCCCTGGAGCTGGAGGTGCATTTCTACCTCCTTGCCCCGCTGCTTTTTCTCAGCTTTAAGCTGCCTCTCCTCCTCAGGAGGGGAATGCTGATCTCCGTGATCCTGGCATTGCCCTGGATACAGGCGCCCCACTTTACCTGGACTTACTATCTTTTCTACTATATCCAGTACTTCCTGACCGGGATCCTCCTGGCAGACTTCTACCTGAAGCGGCCTGCGGCAGGTTTGCCCCCCGTAGCGGCTTCCCTCGCCGGCGGGCTTCTGCTTTCGCTCCTGCTGGCTTACCCGCACATCCAGACCCACCTGCTCCAGGGAGAAACGCAGAAGATCTGGTATGCCACTTTCTTCCCCGTGGTGATCGGCCTTTTTTACTACGTCGTACTGACCAATTCCTTCTGGAAACGGGCATTCAGCCTCAAATGGATAACGGTGATCGGGGGAATGTGCTACTCGATTTACCTGGTCCACCAGCCGATCCTCTCCGTGATGATGAAGCTGCTGATCCACCGGTCGTATTTTGACTCCTACCCGCTGGACCTTCTGCTCGTCACGGTGATCTGCCTGCCCGTGGTGCTGACCGGGGGCGGAATTTTCTTCCTGCTTATCGAGAAACCCTGCATGAATCCCCAATGGCCCGCACAGCTGCTGGCCAGGATCCGGCCGGTACGCCGCCGTTAGCGGGACCCGGCCTCCGGCCTGTATACGTAGTAGGTAGCCGAGCCCGGGAGCGAGAAGACCCGGAAAGGCGCCCCGAAGCCGCTTTCTTCCACATCGCTGATGTAATATTCGTAATCGCCCCGGCGAAAGCCCTCCACAGCCGTCGAACGCAGCAGGTAGGTATTGGCCAGGATGTCATTTTCGATGTATACATCGTAGTCGTAGCGGCGCCTGGTCAGGTGGTTGTACTTCATCAGCAGCCTGTATTGGGAAGCATACAGCGCCTCATCCTCGAAAAGGAAAGAATTGGCGACAACCGGGAATGCCGTACGATCGTCCTTGTCGTCGCCCAGCAGAAACCTGATCTTCCGCTGCTGCCTGGCCTCGTCGTGGTTGGCGGCAAAATTACGCTCCAGGCAGGCCAGGGTACGCGGCAGAATAAATTCGAAACCTCCCGGGGGAAGCAGCAGGCGCGTACCCTCCGGCATGGAATATATCCAATCCAGCACCACATCCAGCGTGCGGGGCTTGTGCGACAGCACCTGGAAGGAATATACCGCATGGAGCTGCGACAACGATATGACCGCAACCAGCGCAGCGGCAGCCCACGCCCTCTTCCCGGGCAGGCGCTCCGCGACGAAGCCGATGCCGAAGGATACAAGAAACAACGTGATCACGCCTGCGGGCAACACGTGCGTGTCGTAAATCTTCGCCGAACGCAGCACAAGAAAGAGAAAAAGGGCAAGATTCGCCGCGATGACCCCGACAAATACCCTTTGTTTCGCCCCCAGGGAAGCGATGCCCAGGGCAGCCAGGGCGACAATGAGATAGCTTACCGGGTTTTCAAAGTAGGTCCCGATATAAGTCATATTGAAAAAAGTGGCCATGGGCGCATCCTGCATCTTGGCGAGGATTCCCCCACCGAAGGCCTTGAGTATCACAAACGGGTCCGTAAAAATAAAAGGGCAGAAGACGACGAAAACCAGGCCTGTCACGACTATGCCCAGGAAGACACCCCGCCACTTCCGTTCGGGCAGGCACTGGTACATCCGGAAAAAAACCAGCGGGCTCACAAAGAGAAAAATCAGGCGTTCGGCCACAATGAGGGCAAAAAGCGCTGCCCAGCGGATCATCTCGCTGCGGTCCGGCGTTTCGGTAAAAAGCAGGCGGCAGAGCAGGTAGATAAAAAGGCTCCCCGATAACGCCTCCGGCCGGAGAAAAGGCGCGTTAAACCACAGGACGTACGAGGTCACGATGACCGTACCCAATATCCCTTTCAGAAGCGGCGTCAGCAGCGGATGCCCCGATCTGAACAGGTACCGGATCGTCAGGAAGATGATCCCGCCCACCAGCACCAGCTGGATGGCCCGTCCCGCCAGTATATACCCTTCCCTGTCCTGGAGATAGGTATAGGCCGTAAAATCAAAGTGTTCCAAAGCATCGAAGATTCCCGAAAAAGAAGAGGCACGACTGACGACCGACCACAATGCCACCACCCCGAACATGATAAAAAACAGCAGGACGCTCGGCGTAGCCGGCCAGTCCAGGCACCTCGGCGTATTCCCGTACCAGAGAAATACGCCCGAATCCGCAACAAAGTTTTCATCGCTGGTATAGTAGCCTGAAGGAGGCCCGCAAATTACGCTCTGGTAGAAGGTATACAACCAAATAACTGCCAAGATACCCGTCACTACCCCAAATATCCTTTTCGTATCAAAACTCTCCATTACTTAACAATTGGAAACAGGTCTTCTAAAAAAAATAATATCTTTGCAGCTCACAAAAGTAATAAAAGCCAATGTTAAAAAAAGTGGCGTGGTGCATTATTTTTATTTTGCTGGCCGCCATCGGCTCGGAACTTTTTTTACGCTTCAGGTATGGTTTCTGCCAGGCGCCGCTCTACGTATCCGACCCTGATTTTGAATACATTTACGCTCCCGGACAGCAGGTGATCCGCTTTGGAAACCGGGTAATGACCAACCGGTTTTCAATGCGCAGCGAGGAAGTATCGCCGGCCGATACGACAGCCATCCTGTTGCTCGGCGACTCCGTGGTCAACGGGGGAAGCCTGACCGACCACGACAGCCTGGCTTCTACCATCCTTGAAAAAAGACTAAGCGCCAGTCTCCGGCAGGTAGTGCGGGTGCTCAATATCTCGGCCGGCTCCTGGGGCCCCGACAATGCGGCGGCTTACCTCAAAAAGTACGGGCTGTTCCAGGCCGACCTCATCTGCCTGGTCACCAGCAGCCACGATGCCCACGACAACATGGTCCATGACGACGTCGTCGGGTTAGACACCAATCTTCCTGCAGTTCAATACCCGTGGGCGCTGGAAGAGCTCTGGAAGAGGTATATTTACCCGCGCTACATCAAAAACAACTCCCGGTTCGACATCAGCTATGCGCCGGCGCTTCCCGACGCCCAGCCGGGCATCCGGAAGGACGGCGAAGGGTTTAACCCGGGATACGCCCAGCTCGCCGGACTGGCGCGGGCACACCAGGTCCCCTTCCTTATTTACCTTCACCCCGAAACCTATGAAATAGAAGCCGGCAAATACAACGGGCAGGGCGACGAAATCATCGGCTTTGCAACCCGCGACAGTATACGTCTTGTACGGGAACTGGACCTTGGCATACTGCCGGCCTATTACCGGAAGAACGACCATATCCACTATAATGCAAGGGGACAGAAGTTCCTGGCCGACAAGCTGTATCCGGTTTTCCTTGAGTACCTCAAACCAAACGGCAATTGATGCGGGTTCTCATCATTCATAACCAGCTGTGGGCACACTACAAATCAAAGCTATTCTCAGAAATATACCGGGTGCTTGAGGAAAAGTACCCGGGCGACCGGATGGAGGTAGTGCACATTGCCCTGTACGAATCTTCGAGGAAAGGCATGCAGGGTGACGATACGATCAGTTACCGGTATCCTTTCCGGGTGCTCTTCCCCCAAAGCCTGGACGAAGTCAGCCTGCCGCAGAAGCTGAGCGCGCTGACCGAGGCGTTCCGGCAATTCGCCCCGGACGTAGTCAACATCACGGGCTACTTTGACCCGGCTCAGCTGCTGATCATGGCATATGCAAAGCTGAAAGGCGTTAAGGTCGTGATTTCCACAGAGTCTTCCGCCGCCGATCATTCGCGAACCGCCTGGAAAGAGGCCATCAAGAGAAGGATCCTCAGGCAGGCGGATGCCTTTTTCTGTTTCGGGAAAACCTCCGCAGACTATATGCGCAGCCTGGGCGTGCCCGGGCAGAAGCTGGTGGTACGAAATGCCGCCGTGGTAGACGACGAGACCATCGCCCGCAGGTTTGAAGAGGCGTCGGCCGGCACCGGGAAAACCCAACCCGGGTTTATATACGTCGGCCGCCTGGCGCCGGAAAAAAACCTGCAGCTCCTGCTCCGCGCCTATGCGTCCGCCCTCGGCCGGGTACCGGAAAACAAACGGTGGCGGCTGGTCCTGGTCGGGGAAGGTCCCGACAAAGCAGGCCTGCAGGAAACCGCCGCCCGGCTGGGACTCAGGCAGGTTGACTTTGCAGGAGGCACACCCTGGTACCACGTCCCCCAGTTCCTGGCCGCCAACGACGTGCTGGTCCTGCCCAGTATTTCCGAACCCTGGGGGCTGGTCGTCAACGAGGCGATGATCTGCCGGATGCCCGTGATCGTATCGGATAAATGCGGCAGCGCGCCGGACCTGGTAGCGCCCGGCGTAAACGGCCTCATGTTTGATCCAAGCGACGAAACCGGGCTGCAGGAAGCGCTTGCCTTCTTCATGCTTCACCCGGAAAAGGCCGCCGGTATGGGCAGGGAGTCTGCCCGGATCGTCAGGAGGTTTCGCGCGACAGCGGTAGCGGGTGAAATGGTCAGCTGTTACAAAAGTCTTAGTCAATCCGGGTAACATCATGCGTATTCTACACATTTGTGCCTATACCTGGGAAATCGGCGGTCCTGCCCGGACGATTTACGATCACACGGCAGAAGCGATCCGGGCCGGCCACGATGTCGACATCCTGAGTCCCGTGAGCCCCGGCGACAAGCTGTACCCCGCCCCCGCGGGAGCCCGGGTCTTTGCCTGCCGGAGGACGCCGCTGGTCAGCCGGATCTACCGCGAATTTTCCTGGGAGCTGCTCCGGTTCCTGCGGCGGCATATCCGGGAATACCACGTCGTCCATATCCACGGCATCTGGCACTTCGGGAGCCTGGCCCCGTTCCTGGTCAGGAACAGCGTGCCGAAGGTAATCACCATCCACGGGCTGCTCGACCGGTGGGCGCTGCTCCAGGGCAAATGGAAAAAAAGGCTGGTCACGGCGCTGTTCCAGAAACGCCTGCTCCTGTCCGCCGATCTCATCCACGTTCTCAACAAAAGCGAGGAAGAGGATGTCGCCCGCTACCTGGGCCGCCGGCCCGAAAACCTGGTCCGGATCCCCAACGGCATCGACGTTTCCGAATACGCGCAGCTGCCGCCGAAAGGCCGCTTCAGAGCGGCTTTTGACCTTCCCGAAGACAAAAAGATACTGCTCTTTATGAGCCGTCTCAACAAAAATAAGGGGCTGGAC
>JBEBSO010000070.1:0-10768 GCA_040394275.1 Telluribacter sp. | reverse complement strand
TTTCATATTCAGCAGGTGATAGCCTGCATAGGCGATCAGACCGATGATCAGGCCGGTGCCGGAGGTGATCATTTTCTCGTACATCCCGCCTGCAATGGTGCTGATGTTGAAGTCGTTGGAAAGTGAAATGTCGTAAAAAATACGGATAATCCCGGAGATCGTTCCTACAAACCCGAGCATGGGAGCGATACCGGCGATCACACCGAGGTAGGAGAGGTTTCCTTCCATACGCTGGAGCTCGATCTGGCTTCCGTTTTCAATCGTGGTTTCTATGTCTTTGATCGGGTAGCCGATCCGTCCGACGGCCCTTTCGAAGATCCGCCCGGCGGCGTTCCGCTGGTTGCGGCAGAGCGACTCGGCCGATTTCAGGTTTCCCTGCTGGATCTGGTCGCGGACATTGTCGATAAAGGGAGACTCGATTTTGCCGTTCGAACCGATCCCCAGGTAACGTTCGAAGATGATGAACAGGGAAGCCACGAACAGCAGGCCGAGCGGAATCATTACCCACCCTCCTTTTGCCAGTAAATCAAAAACAGAAAGCCCTTTGCTGGAAGCAGCTGCGGTAGCCAGGGAGTCATTAAGCGCCTGTAGAAAAATCATTTCTAATTTTAGGATTGAGAAGTAACTTGAAAAAATTTGCTAAATATAGTCTAAGTTTTTAAAAAACACCTGCCCGGCCTTCCGGCTTCCTTCCAAGCACCAACCTTGTATAAACGGCGGATGACGGGTGTTATTGTCGTTTCGTTCCATCCCCTCATTTATATTTGACAAAGCAAAACGGGTTTTGTTTCATTTTGCCGGTCAAACTGTTTTTCAAACCAGGCACTGCAGCAGCAAATGAAAGCCTTCTTCAACAAGTCCCTCGTCATACACCTCGTGGTTTCGGTGATCTCCGGCATTGTCATCGCCCTGGCCGGTTTTGTGAGCGAGTCCGTACATTTTCCTTTCCTGGTCAATCTGCTCTTCAGCATCGGGCTGGGGTGGCTGGAGCCGCACAAAGGCTGGCTGCCGGCCATTGTACAGGTCGTGACCGTCCTGGCTGCAGCGTACGTTATCTCCGGGTACAATCTGGTGGAGGCTGAAAAGCCGGATGTGGCCAGCTTCACGGCCCTGCTTGGGTTTCTGCCTGCGCTGACCGGCGCTTTGATGGGCGCGTTTTTCAGGCGGACGTTTTCCGCCGGCTGAGCGCAGGTCAGGCAGACCAGCTTATTTTTTGGCGGCAAACGGGATAAGCAGCTTTTCTCCGCGTTCGGAGAAATCCTTGCTTTTGTTGTTGGCCTTCATAAGCAATTGCTTGGAAATCCCGTACTTTTCGGAGACGACCCTCAGGACATCGCCCGGGCCGACGGTATGGATGGCCTGCAGGCGGATGTTGATTTTGGTGCCGGTGGTCGGCCCCTTGCCCCAATCCACGGAAGGATTGAGCGATTTGATGGTTTCCTGCTTCAGGTTGAACTTGTCGGAAAGGCTTGACAGGGTTTCTCCCGCAGTCACCGTGTGGGTCGCGGGCGTACCGCCGATGGAAGCCGGAGCCGGATCCCGGGGTGCCGGCCTGGGCGCTTCGGCCGGAGCCGCAGCTTTTTCTTTCTTTTCTTCCGCCAGGCTCTCCTGCGCCCCCAGGGCTACGGCTGCTTTGGTGGTGTCCGGGAGAATATTGGTGATTTCCTCTGCGCCAGAAGTATCGTCTACGATATACTCATAGCCTACGTACAGCAGGGCTAACACGATAAGCACCAGTACAGACAACGTGATAAACGGCAAATTTGATGTCTCCTTAGGTCTGATATTCTGCTTTTTAGGATTATCGTATTGCATAATAAAGAAAAATTAAGCTCGGTTAGATTGATACATTATATCTTTTCTGGCGCAAGACAAAATTATGGGAATAGAATTGATTTTTTTCAGAACTGCCTCTATATATCTTGAACCGGTCAGAGATTATTTTCTCCTTCTCTCAGTTTTGCATTCATTTCATCGACCTTTACCTTCAGTTGGCGCTTCATCGCCCCGAGACGCTCCTGCACGGCTTTGTCACTGGTGCCTACGATCTGGGCGGCGAGTATGCCTGCATTTTTACCGCCGTTAAGCGCCACCGTGGCTACGGGAACACCGCCGGGCATCTGGAGGATGGAGAGCACCGAATCCCACCCGTCTATGGAATTGCCGGAAAGGATCGGTACGCCGATCACGGGAAGCGTGGTCAGGGAAGCCACCATGCCCGGGAGATGGGCGGCTCCGCCGGCGCCGGCGATGATGACCCTGAGGCCGCGCTCACGGGCTGTACGGCTGTAGTCAAACATTTTCTCCGGCGTGCGATGCGCCGATACGACTTCTATTTCAAACGGAACACCGAGCTCTTCCAGCACCTGTGAGGCTTCTTTCATGATCCCGAGGTCCGACAGGCTCCCCATAATAATTCCTACCATCTTACTTTTCCTGTTTACTGATCACCCTGATTTTTTTCTTTACCAGGTCTACCTTGTTTTTTAGTACGCTGAGGTCTTCGTCCAGCACCGTGACGTGCCCCATCTTCCGGAAGGGTTTCGTTATCGCTTTTCCGTAGAGAAACGGGAAAACCTTTTCCATACGCAGCAGGTCTTCCATCCCCTCGTATTCGACAGGACCTGTATGGCCTTCCCCGCCGAGAAGATTCAGCATGGCTGCCGGCTGGTAGCTTTCGGTGCTTCCCAGCGGGAGCCCGAGGATGGCCCGCCAGTGCTGCTCGAACTGGGACGTGGCATTGGCCCTGATTGTATGGTGGCCGCTGTTGTGCGGGCGCGGAGCCACCTCGTTGATCAGGATCCGGCCGTCGGGGGTAACAAACATCTCCACCGCCAGCAGCCCGGTGATGCCCAGGGCATCGGCGACCCGGGTGGCGATCTGCCGGGCGGCATCGTCTGTATCCTTGTCCAGCACAGCCGGTGCAAACAGGTAGTCGACCAGGTTGTGCTCCGGGTGGAAGACCATCTCCACCGTCGGGAAGGTACGGGTCTCTCCCAGCGTATTCCGTGCCACGATGACCGAAATTTCCTTTTCAAACGCCACCTCCTTCTCCAAAAGCCCCGGGGCGTCAAACGCTTTGTCCAGGTCGGCCTCCGATGCGATACGCTGCACGCCTCTCCCGTCGTACCCGTCCCTGCCCAGCTTATGAAAAGCCGGCAGGAAATGCGTATGCCGCCGGACGTCCCCGCTGTTGCCGGTGAGGACAAAATCCGATGTGGGAAGACCGTGGTCTACGTAAAACTGTTTCTGCAGCCGTTTGTCCTGGATGATCCGGATCACTTCCGGCTGGGGAAATATACGTTTTCCCTCTTTCTCCAGCTTCTCCAGCGCTTCAATATTGACTTTCTCGATTTCGATGGTGAGGAGATCCAGGTCTTTGCCGAATTGGTATACCGTTTCGAAATCCTGGAGAGAGCCCTGGCTGAAATGCGGCGCGATGGCCTTACAGGGCGCTTCGGAATCCGGGTCGAGTACCGCGATGTCCAGGTTCCAGTCTACGGCTGCCTGCAGCAGCATGAGTCCCAGCTGTCCACCCCCGAGGATTCCGATTTTAGTTGAAATCATTTTTGAATATGCGAAATAATACAGATTACTCACAAAAATGGCAGAAAAACCTAACAATCTAAAGCCTTGGGGGGTTAATTTGAAGGACGGCGGGGATGCCGGCGGCATTGCGTAAGTTTCCCGGAGTGATTTCTTAAAAAAAGGATCAGAGATGGATATCCCGACTTACCTTCTTATTTTTAGCAACTTTTTCGAGACAACCCGACCCGATGGCCCTTAATTACATCTTTGTAGGATTCTTCCTGATCGCCTTTATTGTGGCCTTCGCCAAGCTGATCCTTACCGGCGATACCCAGTCCTTCAAGCAGATTGTCGAAGGGATGCTGGAGATTTCGAAAGTGGCGGTGATGGACATCGCTTTGCCGCTGACCGGTGTAATGACCTTTTTTCTCGGTATTCTGAAGGTCGGCGAAAAAGCGGGCATCACGCAGCTGCTGGCCAGGCTGATCGGCCCGTTTTTCAACAAGCTGTTTCCCGAGGTGCCGAAAAACCACCCTGCCCACGGCGAGATGATCATGAACTTTTCTGCGAATATGCTCGGGCTGGACAATGCGGCGACGCCTTTCGGCCTCAAGGCGATGCAGAGCCTCCAGGAGCTGAACCCCAGCAAAGACACGGCTTCCAACGCGCAGATCATGTTCCTGGTGCTGCACACTTCGGGCCTTACCATCATACCGCTGTCGATTATCGCGCAGCGGGCCATCCTCGGCTCGCAGAGCCCGTCCGACATCTTTATTCCCTGCGTGGTCGGAACGTATGTGACGACGGTGGTGAGCATGCTGATTACCGCGGTCTGGCAGCGCATCAACCTGTTCAACCGTACGGTGATGCTGGGACTCGGGAGCGTGACCCTCCTGATGGGTGTGATGCTGTGGCTGCTGGCGGACCTGCCGAAGGAGCAGATCGAGACCATCTCGGTCGTTATGGGCAACGCGGTGCTCCTGGCGGTGATCTCTACCTTTCTCTTATGGGGAATGTATAAAAAGGTAAATGTGTTCGAGTCTTTTATAGAGGGAGCGAAAGGCGGTTTCACGACTTCCGTGACCATTATTCCCTATATCGTGGGCTTGCTCGTCGCCATCAGCGCCTTCCGCAGCTGCGGAGCGATGGACTACGTGATAAGCGGGATGAAATGGGCATTTTCGTTTACCGGTCTGAACGACGAGTTCGTGGACGCATTGCCGGTAGCATTGATGAGGCCCCTGAGCGGCAGCGGTTCGCGGGCCCTGATGATCGAGGCGATGAAGGAATTCGGCCCCGACTCTTTTATCGGCCGGCTGGTATGTATTTTCCAGGGCTCAGCGGATACCACGCTTTATATAGTAGCTTTGTATTTTGGCTCCGTGGGGATAAAAAATACCCGGTATGCGATCGTCGCAGGGCTGATCGCCGACATTGTAGGGGTGATTGCCGGAATTATGCTCGGCTACATGTTTTTTTACGACTAAAGCAGTTTCTTTTATTCATTAATCACAATCAACCATCATGATGAAGAATTTTTTTCTTTCTGCAGCATTTGTGCTGACCATGGCCACGGCCGCTCTGGCGCAGAGAACACCGGCACCCAGCCCTGCGGCCACGGTGATCCAGGCGGTAGGGATCACGGACTTTACCGTGAAGTATTCCCGTCCCGGCATCAAAGGCCGCCAGGTATTCGGCCACGATACGCCGCTGGCGCCTTACGGAAAAGTGTGGAGGACCGGCGCCAACGCGGCCACGACGCTGGAGTCTACCACTGACTTCAGTTTTGGCGGGAAAAAGGTCCCTGCAGGAAAATACGCGCTGGTCACTATTCCCGACGGCGCACAGTGGGTGCTGATTCTCAGCAGGAACGCTGCCCAGGAGGGGGGGTACAAGGAGGCGGACGATGCGGCCCGTGTAAAAGTGGCCCCTGCTTCGGCTCCGTTCAGGGAAACTTTCCAGATCGCATTTGACAACATCACAGACAGCACCGCGATTTTCTCGCTGAGCTGGGGTACGGTGAACGTACCCGTGCGGATTGAAGTGGCCACGACGGACCTGACGCTGAAAGGCTTTAAACAGGCGCTCGCCCAGAAACCGGAGGACGCCGCTGCCCTTCAGGGCTATTCGACCTACCTGCTGACCAAAGGCTTCAACCTGAATGAAGCTTTGGCGCTGGCCGACAAATCCATCGGCTTAAAGCCGTCTTACCAGAACCTGTGGCTGAAAGCCCGGATCCTGTCCGGGCTCGGGAAAGGCAGTGAAGCCATAGCGACTGCTGAAAAAGCGCTTTCCGCCGGCACCGCAAACGGCGACAGCTCTTTCGGGTTTTATAAAGGTCAGATCGAGGCAGCTCTCAAAGAATGGAAAGCCGCAGGATCGGGAGCCAAAAAGAAATAACCCACCCGATGACCCGTTCCGCGGACCACTTCCGGGCCGTTTTCAGCCTGCCTGTAATCGTAGCGACACTGGGATACTTTGTGGACGTCTACGACCTGCTGCTGTTTAATATCGTCAGGGTGCCGAGCCTGAAAGACCTGGGTTTGAATGAAGCCGAGATCTCCCTGTCGGGCGCCCGTATTTACAACTGGCAGCAGGCAGGACTACTGATCGGCGGCTTTCTATGGGGGATATGGGGTGATAAGCTGGGAAGGAGGTCCGTGCTTTTCGGTTCCATCCTGACGTATTCGCTGGCTAACCTGGCCTGTGGTTTCACCGACAGCATCGGGGGGTATACGGTGCTGCGTTTTATCGCCGGGCTCGGCCTGGCCGGGGAGCTCGGCGCAGGGATCACGCTGATCTCGGAGATCCTGCCCAGGCACCTGCGCGGGTACGGGACGGCGCTGGTCGCCGGAGTAGGGCTGGCCGGCGCCATCGCAGCCTATTTCACCGTCTCCCTGACGGACTGGCGCCGGGCGTATATTATTGGGGGCGGCATGGGACTGGTCCTGCTGTTGCTGCGGTTTAACGTGCTGGAGTCTTACCTTTTCAACCGGGCGGACAACGCGCAGGCGAAGCGCGGGCAGCTTGGCCTGTTGTTTGGCAGCCGGGACAGGCTGTTCCGGTATCTTCGTTGCATGGGCATTGCCGTACCCACTTATGTAGTAATCGGGATTTATGCGACATTCGGCAACGAGATCGCCGCAGCGCTGGGGATCCCCGGTGTGCAGGCCGGTAAATGCGTGCTGTATACGTACATCGGGGTGGTATCCGGCGATCTTTTCAGCGGCGTGCTCAGCCAGTGGCTGCATTCCCGGAAGCGGGCCATCGGCTGGATGATCGCCATGACCGCCGTCTGCAGCGCCTTGCTGCTTTCCGGCTTTGTCCGGTCGGCCGGTCAGCTGTATGCCTGCTACGCCTGCCTGGGCTTTTCCATAGGGTATATCGCCATGTTCCTGACCACGACTGCCGAGCAGTTCGGGACAAACCTCCGGGCGACGGTCACTACCTCCGTGGCCAACAATGTCCGGGCGACGGTGCTCCTGAGCCTCCCCCTTTACCAGGGGCTGAAGCCGGGTATGGGGGTGCTGCAGGCCGCTATCGTGGTTGGGGGGCTGTGCCTGCTGATTGCGGCGGTCTCACTTTGGAGGATGGAGGAAACCTACGGGAAAGACCTCGATTATATTGAAAAATAAAGAGACCGTCGTTTCTTCTACCCTGCTCAGCGCCTTGCCAGCAGCTTGTAGGCAGCCGGCGCGTCGATTTCCCTGACCTGGCCCGGGTACATGCCGGCCAGCGTGGCGGGGCCGATGGCCCACCTGACCAGCCTCAGCGTCGGGAAGCCGGTCGCTGCGGTCATCCTTCGTACCTGCCTGTTCTTGCCTTCGGACAGGGAGACCGACAGCCAGGAATCCGGGATGTTCCGGCGAACGCGGATCGGCGGGTTACGCTCCGGCAGATCGGGCGGAGCGATGGGAGCGGCCCGGGCAGGCAGGGTCCTGTAGCGCTTCCCGTCTATCGAAATATCGACGCCGGAAGCCAGCCTGGCACAGGCCTCTGCAGTGATGATCCCTTCCACCTGTACGAAATAAGTCCTGAAATGCCGGTTTTTCGGGTCCAGCAGCCTGGTCTTGAGCAGGTTGTCATTGGTCAGGAGCAGCAGCCCTTCGCTGTCGGCGTCCAGTCTCCCGACCGGGTAGACATCTTTCGGGAATCCGGAATCCAGGTCGGCCAGCACGGCATGATCACCCTCCCGCGAAAACTGCGACAGCATGCCAAAGGGCTTATAAATAAGATAGTACCTTTTCAACATCAGCTCGTTAAGCCGGCCGGATCCTGCGAAGCGGCCGGTGCTATTTTTTGGCGATGGCCGTCAGCTCCAGCGGGATCCTCCGGTTGATGGTTTCTTCCAGGGAGATGATGGTCTCGGTGCGCTGAATGCCCCCCACCTTCTGGATTTTGTCATGAAGGATCTCCCGCAGGTGCTGCGTGTCGCGGCATACGATTTTGGCAAAGATACTGTAAATCCCGGTCGTATAATGGATGTTTACGACTTCCGGGATCAGGACGAGCTGGCTGACTACGTCGTCGTACATAGAGCTTTTGTCTAGGTATATGCCGAGGAAAGCGCTGATCCCCCAGCCCAGCCGCACCGGGTCCACCTGGAGCTGGGCGCCTCTGACAATGCCCATCTGCTCCATTTTTTTGATGCGGACATGGACGGTCCCCGCCGAAACGAAGACCGCCTTACCGACTTCCGCATAGGAAAGATTGCCGTTTTCCATCAGCTGGGCGAGGATACGCAGATCTGTTTGATCAATTTCTAAAATCCGGTCCATTTTACCTGTGTTGATTAAATGATATTCAATGATAGGTAATGTTTAGTGAATATTATCTATATTTTCTTAGATTTTTGTAGATATATTTTAACGTTTAAATAAAACTCCTTACATTTGTATTGTCGATTGAGAGGCAAGACGATCAGGAGACGAAGTTATTTGACAACATTGTAGGATGATGAAACCTGGCAGCCATGCCCTCCTGTCTCGGGGGTGGTGATCAAAGGACAAACGCGATATAATGCCGACCCAAGTCGACTGGGGTGGACCACCAAGGATTTTTGTATCGAGGCTAACTTCACCGTGGGCGGTTCGAATCCCCCTCCTACAGCAAAAAATCTACCCGGAAACGGGTAGATTTTACGGTAATAACAATTTTGGTTTTTAGTTTGTTGATGAAGTGTAATTTGACACGCAGGTTCGTTTTGTAACTTGCGTGTTTTTTTATATACCTGTTTGTTCCCGGATCGGGCTACCCGTTGCCGGTGTTTTGAAGCGAACAGGCTTTCCAGGCATTACAACAGACGAGCACATGAGCAGGAACACGTATCGGGATATCTCCCTTTCCGAATTGAAAGAACTGGAGAAAATGCCTTCCACCATCAAGGTGGATGTTCGTGAGGACTGGGAGTTTGAAGAATTCAACGAAGGAGGGATCAACATCCCCCTGGCAGTTATCCGTGAAAACAGGCACCTGCTGGAGCCCTACGACCAGATCATCGTGATTTGCACCAACGGTACACGCAGTAAAGTGGCCGCGATGGACTATTGCAGGGTATCCGAATGGGACCGGAAAAAGATATACCACCTAAAAGGCGGTATTCTGGAGGTGGAGTAGCTGTTCGGGTACGCTCCCTTCAAATACCTTTTCGGCAGGGCCGGTGAGGTAGATCTCCGAGTAGGAGCCGTCGCCGGCAGCGGTAAAATCAACCATCAGGTGTCCTCCCTTCACTTCGATCCGTACCGGGCCGGTCCAGCCAAACCGGGCATGGGCGACAAGGGCACAGGCGGTTACCCCCGTGCCGCAGGAAAATGTCTCGTCTTCCACGCCCCGTTCGTAGGTTCTGACCTTCAGGTGGTTTTCTTCGACCACTTCAGCGAAATTGACATTGGTGCCGCCCCTGGGTCCGAATACTTCCCCGTACCTGATGCTCCTCCCGACCGGCACCACACCGGTAGCCGCCACGTCATCCACAAAAATAACCACATGAGGGGAGCCGGTATTGGTAAAGTCGTAGGCGTCGCCCTGCTCCACAGACTTTACATTGCTCATTTTGAGGCTGATGCTCTTGCTGTCTGCCGTGGCCTCGTGGGGGCCGTCTACCGCCATAAACCGGACATTTTCCCGGAACAGTCCCAGGTCGTGCGCAAAGCGGACGGCACACCTGCCGCCGTTCCCGCACATCGAGCCCTCTTTCCCGTCGGCATTGAAATAGACCATCTTAAAGTCGAAACCGCGTTCCTTTTCGAGAAGGATGAGCCCGTCCGCCCCGATACCGAAGCGCCGGTCGCAAAGGTTGCGGATGTATCCGGTCGACCTGGGAAAGCCGCCTTCGCGGTTGTCGATCATTACAAAGTCGTTGCCTGTACCCTGGTACTTATGAAAAAAGATGTTCATCGGTTTTTCCTGGTTCGTGTAAATCTCCTGTTTCCCCGGGCCCGGCCGGCCATGCGCGGGGGGTGCAAAAATAATAACAAATAAAACGCCGAACTGATTTCAGCCGGGCTTTGTTTCTCTTTATTGAATACAATCAAACAATAACAGCCAGAAAATGCTTAACCGTCCTGTTTTCTTATATACCGAGCTCAGCCCCAACCCCAATTCGATGAAGTTTGTGCTGAACTTTGAACTGGTGCCCGATGGTCTCTCGTTTGATTACCCCGACAGGGCCGCTACGGCGGAGGCCGGGAAGTCGTCGCCGCTGGCAGGCGACCTGTTCCAGTTTCCCTTCGTGCAGCGGGTGTTTATTGCCAGCAACTTCGTTACGGTAACGAAGGACGAGCAGACCGAGTGGAGCGATGTGCTTTCGGATATGAAGCAGTTTCTCAAAATTTATTTTACGGAAAATCACCCGGTGTTCGACGCGGCTACGGTAGAGAAAAACACGGTAGTCGTGAGCGCCAACGACTCGGAAACGATACAGAAAATCAAGTCTGTGCTGGACCAGTACGTCCGCCCGGCCGTAGAGTCGGACGGCGGGGCCATCAACTTCCATTCTTTCGATGAGGAAAGCGGTGCGGTCCGGGTTTCGCTTCAGGGTTCGTGCAGCGGGTGCCCTTCTGCTGCCCTTACGCTCAAGGCGGGTATCGAAAACCTCCTGACGAGGATGGTGCCGGAAGTGAAGGAGGTTGTGGCGGAAGGGGCGTAAACGGGCAGATCGCCTTTTGCGCTGCTTCGCCGGCAAAATATCAGGAATTATACGGTCCGGTCGTCGCGTTTACTGATCTTCCTCATTGCCGTC
>JBEBSO010000069.1:0-10940 GCA_040394275.1 Telluribacter sp. | reverse complement strand
GTCGGGCGCGTCCCCGGCGGCCCCAGGGCCGGGCGCCGCTCAGGCCTTCCCGGAAGAGATGTTCCGAAAATAACTTTCCTTTATACTGAAAACTATGCTTCGTTCCAGATTTATAGTCGTCCTGATCTTTATTATTTTCTTTGTTATTTCATTTCTGACCAATATTCTCGGGCCGATTATCCCCGATATTATTGACAGCTTCAAGCTGAGCTATGGGCTGGCCGGCTTCCTGCCTTTTGCCTTTTTTGTCGCCTACGGAGTGGCTTCCCTGCCTTCCGGGCTCCTGGTCGAAAAAGTGGGCGGCAAGCGGGTGCTGCTGGCCGCGTTTCTGCTGGCCTTCGCGGGAGCGCTCAGCTTCGCTTTGGCGCCGGTGTTTTCCGTAGCGCTTGGCTCGCTGTTTACGATCGGGATCGGTATGGCCATGCTGCAGGTAGTAATCAATCCCTTGCTCAGGATAGCCGGGGGAGAAGAGCATTTTGCATTTAATTCAGTACTTGGACAACTGTTTTTCGGGGCGGCCTCTTTCCTGAGCCCGCTCCTGTACAGCTACCTGGTGCAGCATGTGCATACGGAGCCGGCCGACGGTCCCGTGGCCTTGCTGAACAGCGTGGTGCCGGAAGGCATGGGCTGGGTGTCACTGTATTGGGTATTTGCCCTGATATCCCTGCTGATGATTTTCGTATTGTGGAGCGTGCGGTTCCCGGTGGTGAAACTGAAGGAAGATGAGCGGGTGGACATGGGAAATGCCTTGAGTGCCCTCTTGAAAAACAGGATCGTATGGCTTTATTTCCTGGGTATTTTCTGTTATGTGGGGACAGAGCAGGGAGTTGCCAACTGGGTTTCTACCTTTTTGCAGATTTACCACCAGGCGGATCCTGCCACAACGGGCGCCCTGGTGATTTCCTGGTTTTGGGGGCTTCTTACGGTGGGGTGCCTGCTTGGCCTGCTGCTGCTGCGGTTCTATGATAGCCGGAAAGTGCTGGTTTTCTTTACCGTGGGCGCCATCCTGTCCCTGCTGGCAGGCTTGTTCGGTCCCGACCGGGTGGCTTTCGTGGCATTTCCGGCGGTCGGCTTTTTTGCATCCGTGATGTACTCGGTAATCATTTCGCTGGCGTTGAACTCCGTGGCCAGCCATCACGGTACTTTTGCCGGGATACTTTGTACCGGGATCGTCGGGGGCGCAGTGGTGCCGCTGATCATCGGCGGTCTTACCGAGCTGGCGGGGCTCAGGCTGTCGATGTTATTTTTATTGATTACATTGGGCTATATCCTGGGCATCGGGATCTGGGCCCGGCCCCTGATCAACAATGCCATGGTAAGCCGGGACTAAAAGGTGACGAGAGGCAGATATGCACAAGATTATACTCCTGATGGATTTTTCGGAGGAATACAGCAAGGGACTGCTCAAAGGCATTTCCCGGTATTCTAAGGAGACCGGTCCCTGGCTCTTCTGCCGGATGCCCCTTTTTTACCGGGAAACCCGCGGTATTGACGGTATCCTGGATTGGGCGAAGGAATGGAAGGCGGACGGCATCATCGGGCAGCTCTACAACGACAAAGACATCGGGAAGATCGTGGAAGCCGGCATACCGGTGATCGCCCAGGACTTTAAGGAGCGTTTTGCTGAAATTCCCAATATTACCGGGGCCTACCATGAAGCGGGAGTCATCGGGGCAGAGTATTTCTTAAAGAAAGGATTCAAAAATTTCGCCTTTTACGGCTTCCGGGATATTGTCTGGTCGAGAGAAAGAGCGGAAGGATTTGAGGAAAGGCTGAAAAAAGCAGGGCACAAGGTACACTATTTTGAGCACCGGAAGTCCAGGTCCGGGGAGCTGTGGTACTATAAGGAAAGCTCCCTGAGCAAATGGCTGAAATCTCTGCCCAAGCCCATAGCGCTGATGGCCTGTGACGACAACCAGGGTCAGCACATCACGGAGGCCTGCCGGCATTCCGGGCTGCGCATCCCCGAAGAGGTGGCGGTGCTTGGAGTAGATAACGACGAAACCATCTGCGAGCTCTCTGACCCTCCCCTCTCAAGCATTGCGCTCGATGTGGAAAAAGCCGGCTATGAGACGGCGCGTTTGCTGGACCTGATGATCCGGAAGAAAATTACGGGTTTCTATGACGTAGTTACCAGGCCCACGCAGGTAATCACGCGCCACTCTACCGATATCTATGCCACCAACGATCACTACATTGCCTCCTCCCTCAAATTTATTCACCAGAACATCGACAAGGGCCTCCAGGTGGAAGACGTGGTGAGGCAGGTCCCGCTGTCGCGGCGGGCGCTGGAAAAACGCTTCCGGGAGATCACCGGCTACCCGATATACGGGTATATTTTTAATCTCCGGATAGAAAAATTCATACAGAAGCTGCTTGACACCGATATGGCTGTGTTTGAAATTGCTATGGACCTGGGATTGGGAGATGGTAAGAATATCTCCCGGCAATTCAGGCAGATCAAGGGATGCACGCCCATCGAGTACAGGAACCGGTACAAAGTGGGCAAGTAGCTTAGCTGCAATCAGGCCCTGGCGGGTCGCCGGGAGGAGTGGCCAGCGCGTCGAGGCGGTCTTTCAGATCGGTGTTTTCCCGGATGTAATGGGAGAGCTGGCCTTTGAGCCAGGCGATCTCCGACAGTAGGGAGTGCACCGTCCTGTCCGTTTCATCCCAGGGTGCGGCGGCATCCGTTTTTTCTGCCTGGTTGGCATATCCCCTGCAGGTATTGGAGCAGTATTTGGCTGTCGAACGGCTTGCATAATACGTGCTGCCGCACCAGAGGCAGTTTTTCTCAAACACCTTGGCGTTGTATTTAAACTGGGAGCGATCGAGCTTCGGCATAATCAGGTAGGGGTTATATTTTTATTTCATTATTATAACGGTTTAATAACGATATAATCTCATAAAAAATTCCCCTCCCTCTCAGTTTTCTTCATGACCACCACACAAAGCGCGAGGCAGGTAGGTATAGGAAAGTTCTCTACCTGATATTTTC
The DNA here is from genome assembly GCA_040394275.1 of Telluribacter sp. Classification (GTDB taxonomy): domain Bacteria; phylum Bacteroidota; class Bacteroidia; order Cytophagales; family Spirosomataceae; genus JBEBSO01. The sequence continues at coordinate 7,945 of JBEBSO010000069.1, read as the reverse complement.
TATGTTTGCTGAAAATATCAGGTAGCTTCCAGGAGCCTTGACGATAACCATTAAAAGACCATCTCATTACCCCTATGCCGTCTACTACTTTCAGACACGTCAGCTATTTATGGGACCATGACAAAGCCGCCGGACTCGCCGGTGACGAGGTCGCCCTGTTCATCTACCGGTCCAACCTCCTGGGGGCAGATCTCCGGCTAACCAACTACGGCGGCGGGAATACCTCCGTAAAAATCACCGAACCGGACCCGCTGACCGGGGAGCCCGTAAAAGTAATGTGGATCAAGGGCTCCGGCGGGGACATCGGCACCCTGAAAAAATCCGGCTGCGCAGCCCTGTACCTGGACCGGCTCAGGAGCCTCGAAAATATATACCGGGGGATCGACGCCGAGGATGAAATGGTCGGGCTTTTCAACTACTGTATCTTTGACCTGGCCTCGAAGGCGCCCTCCATTGATACGCCCCTGCACGGCTTCCTGCCCTTTAAACATATCGATCACCTGCATCCCGATGCAGCCATCGCCATTGCCGCTTCCAAAGACGGCCGGGAGATCACCGAAACGCTTTTCGACGGTACCGTAGGCTGGGTGGACTGGCAACGGCCCGGCTTTGACCTGGGATTGAAGCTAAAGGCTTGCCTGGAAGAAAGTGCCGCCAGGGGTGTTCAGCTGAGAGGAATCATGCTGGGCTCCCACGGGTTGTTCACCTGGGGAGATACCTCCTACGAAAGCTACCTCAATACACTGGAGGTCATCGAAAAATGTGCCGGCTACCTGGAGGCAAACTACGGGAAAAAAGGACCTGTATTCGGCGGACAGAAAATCCAGGCGCCCGCACGGGATGTCCGGTATGAACAGGCTGCTTCCCTGGCACCGGTGCTCCGCGGTTTCTGTTCGGGGTATACCCCTATGGTCGGGCATTTTACGGACGACGACCGGGTGCTGGAGTTCATCAACTCCCACGACCTGCACAGGCTTGCCCCGCTGGGCACTTCCTGTCCGGATCACTTTCTCCGGACCAAGATCTCCCCTCTCGTGCTCGATCTCACACCCGATGCGGACCTTTCGGACACCGAAACGCTGAAAGCTTCGCTTGGTCCTGCCTTTGACGCATACCGCCGGATGTACCGGGAATACTACGAAACCTGCCGGCACGACAACAGCCCCGCCATCCGCGACCCGAACCCGGTGGTTATCCTTTACCCGGGCATCGGCATGTTTACCTTTGCAAGGGATAAGCAGACTGCACGGGTAGCCGCCGAATTCTACATTAACGCCATCAATGTAATGAAAGGCGCTGAAGCAGCCAGTCAATACACTTCGCTGCCCCGCCAGGAAGCATTCGATATCGAGTACTGGCTCCTGGAAGAAGCCAAGCTCCAGCGAATGCCCAAACCCAGGCCGCTCTCCGGGAAAATTGCACTGGTAACGGGTAGCGCAGGAGGAATCGGTAAAGCGATCGCCAGGAAACTGGCCGCCGAAGGGGCGGTCGTCGTGCTTAACGACATCCACTCCGAACGGCTGGAAAGCGCAAGGGATGAATTTCACAGCCTTTTCGGCAAAGACTCGGTGGCAACAGCCGTATTGGACGTGACAAGCGAACAAAGCATCCGCGAAGCCTTCAAAACAGTAGCGCTTGCATTCGGCGGCGTCGATATCATTGTAAATAATGCAGGAATCAGCATCTCAAAACCCCTCACAGACCACACGGTGGAAGACTGGGACAAGCTGTATGATATCCTGGTCAAAGGACAGTTTCTGGTCAGCAAAGAAGGCGTAAAGATACTTCGCAAGCAGGACTCCGGGGGCGACATCGTCAACATCGTCTCCAAAAACGCGCTGGTGTCGGGGCCCAACAATGCGGGGTACGGCTCCGCTAAAGCTGCCCAGGCCCACCTGAGCCGGCTGCTTGCCGCAGAGCTGGGACCGGACAAAATCCGGGTAAATACCGTAAATCCCGACGCGGTCATCGCCGACTCCAATATATGGGCGGGAGGCTGGGCCGAAGGACGGGCCAAAGCATACGGCATTGCCGTCGAAGAACTCCCCGCTTATTATGCGAAGCGGACGCTGCTGAATGAATCTATTCTCCCTGAAGACATTGCCAATGCCTGTTTTGCCTTCGTGAGCGGACTGCTGGGCAAATCAACGGGGAACGTACTCAATGTAGACGGCGGTGTCGCTACGGCCTTTGTAAGATAAATTTAACAGGCTCTGTCCCGGAAAAGCTGCCGGCAGGGCTCAGAAGTACGCATTGCCCGGCTGGCTGGTTTTCTTTCTTACTCCCTCAAACTCTTTTTTATAAAGGAGAATTTCATCGGCCGTCAATGACCTCCCCGACATGGTCACGGGGTCTTTTACATATACCGGTCCGGGACTGAGCGCAGCCGCCAGGGAAATGTCCCCCCACTGCAGCATCCCCGGCACATAAACGCCCAGTCCCAGGAAGCCGATCTCTTTGTGCGAATCAAAGAGATAGCTCAGGGGCGCATTGTAAAGGTGCACCGACTTGATGTTGCTCCTCAGCGCGCTCATAAACAAGCCGGCCAGTGCCGCTTCTTTATACCCGTACAATTCGACAGAGAGGGCTTTATAGTCCTTGTTCAGCCAGGCGACAATGCCGTCCAGCTCATTCACCCAGGCGCCCAGCACCGTCCGTCCCAACCACCACTGCGCCCTGCTGTACGTATGAAGCCGGCCCAGCTTGTCAAAGCTGTCGGAGCCGTAGGACCTCGCCTCACCGGTACCCGAGAGGTCTGCCATCACGATCCCTTTCCCCTCCTTTGTAAGCCGGTCGATCAGCTCCGGAGAAACTGACGCCTTTCCTTCCGGATGTACAATCAGGGCATATTCCCGGGTTTTGCCTTTTCCCGGCAGTTTGTGCAGCACCGGGATCAGCAGTCCCTCTTTCGTCTCCAGCGCTCTCCTCTCCCATATACCCTTTTTACCATAGTCATACACCTTTACCGGTGCGGTCGGAGATCCCACTTTAAGGATCCCGGCCAGCTCTTCTTTCTTCTGCTTTTTATCGGTCAGTGCAGCCGACAGGTATCCCTGCCGCAGCGCAGCGCCGGTCATCCTGCAAAAGGCTTCCGTACTCTGCACCAGGGGATCACGGTCATTGCCCGGGAAAACGGTAAGGTCCTCCGGGGGGACCAGCTCAAACGCTTTTTCCTTCCTGGCCTTCCCGTTCCCGGTGCCTTTCAGGTGGAAGTCCAGCCACCCCAGCAGCGCTTCCCTGTCTTCGGAGTAATAGCCGTGCGGCCTTTGAAAAAACTCGTAGGAGATATGGTCTCTCACGCCTTCCAACGCAAAGATCTCCCGGGCTTTTTCATAGCTTTTCATCATCTCCGCAGGAAAAAACGTCGGGTTTGATTCCTGGTGGTGGTTGCACATCTTGATTGCCCGCGGCGCCACGAGGCCCAGAATCCCCCATTCTTCCGTAAACTCCAGGCCGGACGGCAACGCCTCACATACACAGTTGTGCGCCATAATATAGGATTCAAATGTACCCACGCTTACCACGGGCATGGCGGCTTTGACTCTTTCGTCGATGGCCGCAAGCCACATGGTCTGGTTGCCGCCCCCGCTGGCTCCCGTGGCACCAATTTTTTCCCGGTCCACATAGGGAAGCGTGCGCAATACATCGACGGCCCGGATATTGTCGGTCAGCTGCATACCCAGCAGCGTTTCGCCCACGGTCAGCAACGATGCGCCGATGTTTGACCCGTGGTATTCATGCTCACCGGCAACGGGTGTACGCTCTCCCGCGCCCCAGGGATCTACCGCCAGCGCCACATACCCGTCCAGCGCGAGCGCGTGACCCACCGACTGGTAGTTTTCATAGAGCTTCCCGTTGTTTGAATGTCCCATCATGACCACTACGCCCGGAAATGGCCCGGGCCCGTCCGGAACATACAGGTTGGCTGTAGCATATACGCCCGGCCGGGTCTGGAAATAGATCATCCTGATCGTATACCCCTCTCTCTTCAAAACCCTTTTTTCCCTTACATCCGGCGGCAGGGCGGGAAAAAACTTCACCCCGGCATTTGTGATCACCTGCTCCCTGATCTGCTTTTTCCATGTCTTCCATTCCGCCGGTCCGGACGGCAGCTGGTGCTTCCTGCTCTTCAACAGCGCCTCATGCCGCATCTGTCCCCGCAGCAGGTCTGTCTTATCATTTTCGAAAACCAGCGGCAGCGAGTCGGGCAGCGCCAGGTCAGCGCCCCCGGCCGACGCTTCCGGCAGCGGCGCCAGCAGGAACAACCCCGCCAGGAAAGTAAGCCTTAAAGCAGAAACAGTGAATGACATAAGATGGAGTAAAAAAATATTGTTTAAAAACCGGTGCCTCAGTGGCCGCCCTCCCCGGTCCTGCTGGTAGATGCCCTGGTGATCAGCCGGCCCGGCAGGACTATTTCCTGGTTGGGGACTTTTTTCTTATGAATATGTTTGAGAAGAAGCTCGCAGCTCACTTTCCCGATTTCAAATGCCGGCTCCTCGACCGTAGACAAACCCGGCGTGATGATGCCCGATACCGGGTCGCCTGTAAAACCTACTACGCCTATCTCCTGCCCTATCTTCACTCCTTTTGCCTTGAGCGCAAGCATGCATCCGATCGCTTTGCGGTCATTCACCGCAAAAATCGCATCCGGCTTGTCTTCCAGCGCCCACAGCTTCTCCAGGTCCTCCGAACCGCATTGCTGGGAAAAACCGGAGTATACGATCCAGTTTTCATTTGGCGCCAGGTCGTGTTTTTCAAGGGCTTTGAGATAGCCGCCCAGCCTGTCTTCCGTAAAGGAAAGCCCCTTTGGACCCGCTATATGGGCAATTTTCCTGTAACCGTTTTTAATCAGGTGCTCTACCGCCTCAAATGCCCCGTTGAAATCGTCCTGCACTACCCTGGACGTTTCGATGGTATTGGGGACCCTGTCAAAGAACACAACCGGTATCCCGTTCTCGATCATCTCCTGGAAATGGTCGCAGGAATCGGATGACGTCGAGGCCAGGACTCCGTCCAGCCCGGTCAGCGACAGGTTTCTCACGATCTCCAGCTCTCTCCCGGGAGAATCGTTGGTCACATAAAGAATAATATTAAAGCCGTTGCTATAGGCCGTCTCCTGAATCCCGGCAATGACCGTTGAAAAATAGTAGTTGGTGATGGCAGGCAGAATCACCCCGATATTGTGCGTGCTCTGGTTGACCAGGCCGGTGGCGTTGAAGTTCGGCTTGTAAGCAAGCTGGGAGGCCGTCTCCAGCACCTTCTCCCTCGTTTCCTTGCTGACGTCATAGGTGTCTCGCAAGGCCCTGGAAACAGTGGAGACTGAAATGCCAAGGGCTCTTGCGATGTCCTTAATGGTGATTACACGTGACTTCATTTGGCTCAAATAAGTAGTATGGAACTACTAATTAAGCTCAAAAAATCCGGATTTCCGCCATCCACCTGGCTTAAACGTAATTCAGTTCACCCGCATTGGAGAGCAATGCCGCGGACTCTTCATCCAGGAAAAGCGTGCAGTCAGGGTGCAGCTGTAATATGCTTGACGGGAAGATATTGCTGACGTCTTCCTCTACACTGTTTTTAACTGCCTGGGCCTTACGTGCATCCGGAACCGAGCAAATAATCGAAGCCGACTTCATGATCTGCCTGACAGACATGCTGATCGCCTGGGTAGGAACCTCTTCCGGCGAACCGAACCACCCTTCGTTGAACTGCTGCTTCCGGCATTGCTCATCCAGGTTGACGATCAGGTAAGGTCTTTCCGTCTCAAAATCCGCAGGCGGATCATTGAATGCCAGGTGCCCGTTTTCACCGATACCGACAAGCGCCACGTCTATCGGGTGCGCCAAGATTGCTTCCCCGATCCGCTCGCATTCCGCCTCGGGATCCTCTTCCCCATTGATCAGGTAGCTCGCGTTCAATGCCGGTACCCTGTCCAGAAAACGCTCACGGAGGTACTTACGGAAGCTGGCCACATGCGTCACCGGCAAGCCGATGTACTCATCCAGGTGAAACATATTTACTTTACTCCAGTCAATATCCTGTTCGGCTATCAGGTGATTGATGGTTTCAAACTGGCTTGTTCCCGTTGCAAGGATAACATTTGCCCTGCCTCTTTCCGAAATGGCCTTGCGGATCAACTCTCCCGCCATTTTCCCGGCATTGGCACCCAACTGTTTCTGATCCTTTGAAAGGACAATTTGCATAACTATTGACTATTGAAATGTTATAAAATATGACTTTTGGGATGGATGTGCTCATCCCAAAAGTTATCTGCTTATGATTTTGCTTTGATTCCGGTATTGGCCCCTTTGGAGAGTGTGACGTCCACCGGGGTATTGGTTTTCCATGCGCCTGAGGTAAAATCAGGAATATCCACTGAATTGGACCTGTTGGCAACAGACTTGCCCGACAGCGGCACGATTACGCTCCAGGAAGCCCCGTCATATACGTCCTGATCCAGCGGAAGGCCGTTTCTCAGGCAGTCGATGAGGCGCCAGTCCATCAGGAAATCCATCCCGCCGTGACCCCCTACTTTCTTCGCCTGCTCCCCGATTCTCTTCACGATCTCAGGTGTATATTTCTCCTCTATCTTTTTATATTCTTCGGGCGTCATCCATTCGTGCCCCACCGCAATCCGGGCAGGAAGCGGGTATTTCTGGGCGACCGCCTTGGTCCCGCTCACCAGGTGTATCCGGGAATAGGGCCGCGGCGAGGTCACGTCATGCTGTACCATAATCGTCTTGCCCTTGTTGGTGCGGATCGTCGTCGTGTTCATGTTGCCCCGGAAGTTCTTGCCTGCAAACGGCTTGAAGACCGGGTCTGTAGCGGCCAGGCTGTCGGCCCGCGGCCGCATCATAAAATCATTGCCGGACATCGACGTGAGGTAATCCATTTTATCCCCGCGGTTGATGTTCATGATCTGGCAGATCGGCCCGATCCCGTGCGTCGGGTACAGGTTGCCGTTTTTCTCATTCTCCTTGAGACGCCACAGCTCATGTCTTTTCCCCTTGTCAAACAGCGAGTCGTACAAATCGTGTATATAGGCTCCTTCCCCGTGAAGGACCTCACCGAAGAATCCCTGGCGCGCCATATTCAGGGTAAGCAGCTCGAAGAAATCGTAGCAGCAGTTCTCCAGCATCATACAATGCTTACGGGTGCGCTCGGACGTCTCCACCAGCATCCAGCAATCCTCAACGGTAGTAGCCATGGGTATCTCCACCGCCACGTGCTTTCCCTGCTCCATGGCATAGCGGGCCATGGGTGCATGCAGGTGCCACGGGGTACAGATGTAAACCAGGTCGATGTCCGGTCTCTCACAAAGCTTTTTCCACTCATTCTCGCTCCCGTAGTAGCCTACCGGGGAATGACTGGTCTTTTCAAATTTCTTTTTTGCCGCCTCCACTTTCTCCTGCCGGAGATCGGCCAGGGCCTTTACTTCTACATTATCTATAAAAGCAATGCGGTTCAGCGCGCCGCCGCCCCGGGCACCCAAACCGATATAGCCCATCCTGACGGTATTGATTTTGGGGGCGCCGTATCCGCTCATATTGAATTTCTGGCGGCGCCTCTCGGTCTCCAGCAAATGGGATTTGATCTGATCTTCCGTGCCGCCGAAACCATTGCCCAGCAAACCGATCCCTCCCAATCCTGAAAGTTTCAAAAAGTCTCTCTTGTTCATTTTGTTCTGCTTAAGGATTATTTTTCTGAAACAAATATAACTACTTTATATTGAGCATATTAACCCATATCCTATACGTAAAAACCTTTGCAGACAAGAAACCTGAAAGAGCGGCAGGAAACAACCTTCCAGATCTCCGTTCTCCCTGGAATAACCTACCTGTTTTTATGGACATTCTGGGATAAAATATAGTATTATCCTGCTAATGTACTCCGGGAAAAATACTATAAGCAAGCAAGTGGGCACAGAGCGTCGCGGGGGCGGGCT
>JBEBSO010000068.1:0-10946 GCA_040394275.1 Telluribacter sp. | reverse complement strand
TGATGGTGAAGGTGGAATCGGTAATGTCCCCGATGGTTTCACTGTATTTTGTCCGGTCGCCTTTCAGCCGGAAGCGGATGTTGTCGCCGGGGAAATACCGCTGCCGGTGAAAGCCTCCGAAAAGGGGGGTGGAGTCGAGGATCAGGTATTTCTGGCCGGGTCTGGTGAATACCCTGGAGTTCTGTTTCAGGAACAGTTCCTCGCTGGACAGCGCCCGGGTCGGGTCATAGTGGTCCTGGGCCGGTGATCGGTGGATGAGCCCTAGCGCAGCAACCAGAAAAAGAAGCAGACCTTTCATACCGGGATTGACTTTCCATGCAAAGATACAGAATCTCCGCCTACTACACATTGAACCTGAAGTGCATGATATCGCCGTCCTGCACGACGTACTCTTTTCCTTCCACGGCGAGCTTGCCGGCTTCTTTTATCGCATTTTCAGTTTTGTAGCTGGCATAATCGTCCAGTTTGATCACCTCCGCGCGGATAAATCCCTTTTCGAAGTCGGAATGGATCACCCCGGCGGCCTGCGGCGCCTTCCATCCCTGCCGGATGGTCCAGGCCCTTACTTCTTTTACGCCGGCCGTGAAATAGGTGATCAGGTTAAGCAGGCTGTAGGAGGCGCGGATCAGCTTGCCGAGCCCCGACTCGGTGAGCCCGAACTCTTCCAGGAACATCGCCTGTTCCGCAGGATCGTCGATTTCGGCGATCTGCGATTCGATGGCTGCGCACAGTACGATCATCTCCGCTCCCTCGTCCCTGATCGCTTCCCTGAGTTTTTCGGTATATGCGTTGCCTGTTGTCATGGAAGCCTCGTCCACGTTGGCTACATAGATGACCGGCTTGACGGTGAGGAGCTGCAGGTCGCCTATGGCAGCTTCTCTTTCTTCTTCCGATATATCGAGGCTGCGGGCGTTCTTCCCGGATTCCAGCAAGGCTTTGTATTGTTTCAGCGTTTCCAGCTCGGCTTTGGCCCTGGCGTCACCGACGCGGGCGGTTTTGTCCGTCCGCTGGATCTTTTTATCCACTGACTCGAGGTCTTTCAGCTGCAGCTCGGCGTCGATGATCTCCTTGTCGAACACCGGGTTCACCTTGCCTTCCACGTGCACCACGTTATCGTCCTCGAAGCACCTGATCACATGAACGATGGCATCTACTTCCCGGATGTTGGCCAGGAATTTGTTGCCGAGCCCCGCACCCTGGCTGGCGCCTTTTACCAACCCGGCGATATCCACAAACTCGATGATCGTCGGGATGACTTTGACGGGGTTTACGAGCCCGGTCAGTACGTCAAGCCTGGGGTCCGGAACGGTGACTACGCCGACGTTCGGTTCGATTGTACAAAAAGGATAATTGGCTGCTTCGGCCTTACCGCTTGAGATGGCGTTGAATAAGGTTGATTTTCCTACGTTGGGCAAGCCGACGATTCCACATTTGAGACCCATTGCTGTTTGTTATTAACCGTTGTTGTAATGTTCCGCCGGAGGCCCGCTTTGTCCCGGCCCCGGCTGCTGTTTTTGCGGTGCAAAGGTACACTTTTTTGACGTAGGAGCGTCAAAACGCCGCAAGCAGATATTTCCGGGCATTATTCATGGAAGTAGTTATACTTTTTGCATATTTGCCGAAGTATTGTAATTTCCGGTTCAAGTAAATTCGTCATCATGCTTTCCTCTCCATTCGCCGGCGAACTGGCCGGTACGCTTGTCCTGATTCTTCTCGGAAACGGTGTCGTGGCCAATGTCATCCTGAAACAGACAAAAGGGGAAGGCTCGGGCTGGATTGTCATTGCCACGGGTTGGGCCGTCGCCGTGATCATGGGTGTCTTCACGGCCAATGCCTTCGGCAGCGCCGATGCGCACATCAATCCCGCGGTATCCCTGGCGTTCGGGGTGCTGGAGGGGGACCTGGGTAAGCTGCCGGTATACATTCCGGCTCAGATAACAGGTGCATTTTTAGGAGCAGTTCTGGTATGGATTTTCTACCGGCCGCATTTTGACGTGACGGCGGATCCCGCTACCAAGCTGGCGTGTTTTTCTACCGGTCCGGCCATCCGGTCGGTTTCCTCCAACCTGGCCAGCGAAGTCATCGGCACCGTGCTGCTGCTGGTGGTGATCGCTGCCATAGGGAAAGCAGGCAGCGCACCCGGCGCCGGTCCTGTTCCGACCGGCCTGGGCCCTTATCTGGTCGGCATGCTGGTATGGGGCATCGGGCTTTCCCTGGGCGGGACCACGGGGTATGCCATCAACCCGGCGCGGGACCTCGGGCCGAGGCTCGCCTATACCGTGCTGCCCATCAGCGGCAAGGGAGACCCGGACTGGGCATACGGCTGGATCCCGGTGGCCGGCCCCCTGGCCGGCGCGCTGATCGCGGCGGGGGTAATCAGCTTATTTCTGTGACTGGGGCCTCTGCCTGGCGTTTTTTCCCTTGGGTTTAAAGCTTTTCCGCTTCCGGCTGCGGTTGAATGAGCCGCCGCGGTTGCCTCCTCCTCCTTTTAGATGCGGCTGGTACACAGGACCTTCGCCCAGGAAATCGGGAAGGGGCAGCTTGGGGATCTCTTTCTCGATCAGCGATTCGATGTTGTGAAACTTGTGCTGGCCCTTTTCGGCGATGAAGGTGATGGCAGTACCGGTGCTTTCTGCCCGGGCCGTGCGGCCGATCCGGTGTATGTAGTCCTCGGGATCCGGGGGAATGTCGTAGTTGATGACCAGGTCCACCCCGTCCACATCGAGACCCCGGGACAGGATGTCCGTGCCGACGAGGATTCTCAGCGTTTTGTTTTTAAACCGGAGCATGATCGCCTCTCTTTCTTTTTGCTCGAGGTCGGAGTGAAACGCTTCAATGGACATGCCCGCTCTCTGCAGTTCCCGGTCCAGTACTTTTACGTTTTCTTTGGTCGAGCAGAAAATGATGACGCTCCGGAATTCACCCTGCTTGAGTATGTGTTTGAGGAGGCCGACTTTCTGGAGGTCGAAGACAAGGTAAGCCTGCTGGAGAATTCCCTCAGCCGGCTTGGAGATCGCGATGTTGATCTGTTCGGGATTGCGCAGGATTTTTGACGCGAGCGTCCGGATCCGGGCAGGCATGGTCGCGGAAAACAGCAGGGTTTGCCGCTGTACCGGCAGGTAGTTGATGATCCGTATGATATCGTCATAGAAGCCCATGTCGAGCATCCGGTCCGCTTCGTCCAGGATCAGGTGCTGCAGGTGATCAAACTTGATCTCGCCGGAAGCCAGCATAGAGATCAGCCGGCCCGGTGTGGCGATGATGATGTCGGCGCCGAGCCGGAGCGCTTTCCTTTGCTGGTCCCAGTCCGCACCGCTGCCCCCGCCGTAAACCGCGATAGAGCTCACGTTGGTGAAATAGGCAAGCGCTTCGACCTGCTGATCGATCTGGATGGCCAGCTCGCGGGTGGGCGCGATCACCAGGGTATTCAGGTGCCTGATTTCGGTATGGATGATCTTGTTCATCACCGGAAGGAGGTACGCTGCAGTTTTGCCCGTGCCGGTCTGTGCACAGGCAATCAGGTCTTTGTCTTGTAGAATCGCCGGAATCGCTTGTTGCTGAATGGGAGTGGGGCTCTTGTAGCCCATGGTAAGCATGCCCTCTACTAAGGCGGAGTCGAAGTTGAAATCCTGAAAAGTCATGGAATCCCGTCAAGGGAGTTTTGTAACTGATTTTTTTACGCGTAAAATAAGAATTTTTTTCCGGGAATTCTGTCTTTCGGACCGATTATCTTCCGGAACGGGCGGCTTTTTCCTTCAGAGCAGGATGAAGGGCGACACGCTTTCCGGGAGCCCCTCGTTTTTCCCGGACCGGAGCTGCGCATAGTATTTCGCTACAGGCCCCGGGGGAGTGCGGAGACCTGAAAGGAAGCCGGCCGCTTTTTCCTGCCAGAAGGCAAAGTCGCTCACCGGCCCGCTCTGCAGGTAGCGGAGTACCTCCTGCTGTTTTTTTGCCCGCTTTTCAAATTTTTCAACGCGCCGCAGCGAAGGGCATTGCGGGCTCAGCTGGATAAAATCGTAGGCCTGCCTGCACCAGTGCCGGAGCTCGTTTTTTACGAGATATGCGCCCGGCTCGAAGATAAAAATAAATTCGCTCCAGCCGAATTGCCCGTAAAAATCCGGGGAAAGCAGGAGGCGGCTGAAGCCCTCCCTGTCCGCAAAGTAGACATCGTCATACCGGTAGGTTTCGAAGCCGTAGTAGTCCGAATCGAATTTGCCCAGGTCGGTATGGTTCCCGGTGATGAATTGTACGGGAAACGTGCCGAGCAGGTCGAAGCAGCGGTTGAGGCTGGCTGTTTCGGCGTCGGTCAGGCTGTGGTCAAATACCGGGATGACCACCGTCACGAGTTCTTTCATATATTATATCGTATCCAATTTCCTGATAAGGAAGCTGACCGGTGATTTCAGGAGCCGTCTTATGCGCTGATAGCGGTAGATTTTGGGTGCTGCGATGTAAGCGCAGGGAAAGCGGCGGTAGTAGCCGTTCCCGTTGGCGATCAGCTTTTGCCGGTAGATTTCAAACAATTTCTGAAGGTCGGCTCTTTCGGAGAGCTCAAACCGGTCCTGGTATTTGGAAAGCACGCCGGGCTTGTAGGGGTCGTACCCGCTGTAGTGGAAGAAGACCAGCTTGAAGCGGCCGTTGACGTAGAAGACGTTGTCCTCTTCGGAAAAAATGCGTTCGTGGAGGTTCCAGTAGGCGGCGTTAAACCCCGGGTGTTTCTCAATGAAGGTTTCCGGAACAAATACGGGCAGGAAATTCATCCAGTTCTGGTCGACGAAAAGCCCGTTGCACAGGTCTATCCTGCATTCATACCGGAGCTTTTTTTCCCACCACCTGACGAATTGCTTCGTTTGCTCGGTCCGCCGCATCCCTACAAACCCGAGGTTATAGATGCCGGTATTGAGGTGGTGGAGCTCGTTCGGGGTTTTCCGGTCTTCCAGGGGAGTCAGCAGGTGCGGGGTCAGCACGGCTTCATATTCGTCCAGCTTTTCGGAAAGCCGGGTAAGCGGCTGAAAAACGATGATGTCCGGATCGAAATAGATGACTTTCCGGGCGTCGGGATATTTTTCCCAGAAATAGGTAAAATAGTAGGGTTTTACCGCGGTGTTCAGCTCGGTGATGTCGTAGCGTGCGCACATTTCCCCGAAGCCGTCGATGCCGATCTTGTCTATTTCGACCAGGGGGAAGTCAGGCTGGTGCTCGGGGTCGAAAGAGATGCCGTCCAGCCGGTCTACCAGGCCTACGAAGAAACGGATCTCCGGGTTGGAAGCAATCAGGGAATTTCGTAGTGTTCGTGCCTGGGCGAGATAATTAATAGAGCAAATGGTGAAGGCTATCGTCATTGATCCAGCTTTTCAGAAAGGGGCAAAGTTAGATACTTTTGTATTACAGCCATGATCTTTTCGATGCTGAGACCGGTTTTATGCCTTTCGAGCACTTTCTCTCTCGCCTTTTTTCCCAGGGTGGCGCGCAGGCCGGGGTCAAGCGTAAGCCTGATGATGGCATCCGCTGCTGCCGGGATGTCCATATAAGGCACGACGGCGCCGGCGTCCTCCTCGATCAGCTCGGGCGCCCCTCCCGCCTCTTCGAAGCAGACCACCGGGGTTTCATTGAGGGCGGCCTCCATAACCACCAGCGGGTAAGGATCCTCCCGGGAGGAAAGCAGCATGATGTCGAACCTGCTGATGTAGTTCAGCGCCTGGGATGTCGGCGGAATCAGGAGGATCCGGTCGGCGAGGCCCATGCGCTGAATGTCGTTTTTGAGCAGGTCGTAAATCTCGTGTACCGGCCCGGCGCCCACCCATACAAAATAGACCGGGAGGGGTGCGGTCTTGGAAATGACAATCCTTGCAATCCAGTTGAACACGTCATTGCCTTTCCGCCATTCGGCGTTCCCGCAGCCGCCGACTACGATCGCGTCTTCCGGTATCCCGTGTGTCTGGGAAAGAAGCTCTTTGCGCGCTTTGCTGAGATTCAGGTCGATATAGTCGTGATCTATCAGTGTTAAAATACTTACCTCTGTTAGGGGAAAGTGAAATTCCCGGATATAGAAGTCGGCCACTGCCTGCGCCACCGCAATGAGGTGGCTGGTTTTGCCGAGCAGGAACTCCAGGTCTTCCCGGCAGGTATAAAGAGAGGCCGACATCTCCAGCTCATGGGCGAAGAGCACGACGGGCAGGTGATGCAGGAACTGGAGTGAGTCTCTGTAGACGCCCGCGTTGGCGATGGAATTGACGAACACCAGCCCGATGTTTTCCTTTTCGAGCTCATGTCTCAGCGATTCCCGGCGTTTGGCGGAAGTCCGGCGGGAGAAAAAATTAAGCAGGCGGAAATTGCCGAGCAGGCCGTCCAGAAAAGGGCTGAACACCACCGTGCTTTCCTCCGGCATCTGCGTGACCGAAATCACCTCGCGGAAGTCGTCCCCGATCACGCCGTCCTTCAGAAGCAGGAGATGCATGGGCACTCCTTTGCTGCGCAGGATTTTAAGCAGCTGCAGCAGCAGGAGCTGGCTTCCCGCCCGGTTGGCATCGTGGCTTATGAAAAGTATCTTCCTGGGTTTCATCTACCAAATCATTCTGACGGCGCCGCTCAATAGGCTTCATGACTCCATTTACCCGGCACCTTTTTGGCGGGGTTGCCGATGTAGATGCCCCATTCCTCCGTGTCCTTCATGATGGCGGCGGCCATCCCTACCAGCGTCCCCTGCGCGATGTGCGTATAGTCTTTAATCGTACTGTTTACACCAAAAAAGCTGTAAGAATCTATTTCGCAGTGGCCCGACATGACCACATGGGAAGTAAAAAAAACATGGTCTTTTATCCGGCCGTGGTGGCCGATGTGGTTGCCGCTCCACAGCACGACGTTATTGCCGATGGTGGTAAAAGGCTGTATCGTATTGTCTTCCAGGATGAAGCAGTTTTCCCCGATGACGTTCCGGTCGAATACGGTAGCGCGGGAGCTGATATAGCTGATGAACGGATACCCGAGCGACTTCAGCCCGAGGTAGATTTTCTCCCGGTTCCGGTTCATGTTGCGCCCGGTCATAGGGGCAAAAAACGAATATCCTTCCGGGGGATAAACCGCAGCCACATCCTCCAGCGCGACCACCGGCAGGCCCCGGAACGTATCCGCCGTGATGTATTCGCGGTGGATTGCGAAGGCTACGACCTCGTGCTCCGAGTCGTTTGCGAGGTAGTAATGCGCGAGCTCGGCGGTGTCCAGTACTCCAAATACAATTACCTTGGCCATTTCTAAATCAGTACGTATTCATCCAGTAGTTCATGTATCCTGTTCTGATCATTAAACATCAGCACATCCAGTATGGAAAGCCAGGGTACGAATTCATTTCCAAATTGCGGGTAGGTAGCCGGTTTGCTTTGTATAAAAAACAGCGCGATGTTTTCCTCCTCAAACTTTTCCCTGCTGTATAAATCCATGCCGCCGGAAGGGTTCACGTATCTTTCTGCATTTTCCTGTTTGCAGATGTCCAGTATCCTTTCCTGGCCCCGCAGGTGGCTGTTTTTATAAACGGCGGAACCCGGGACGATTTCGGTTCCGATGGACAGGTAGTCCCTGATTTCCACCAGCGCATTTACCGCAAGGTCCGATATCCTTTCCGTTTCAAAATAGGTGATTTTTTCGATCAAAGGAAATACCGTTGAATAAAAAGGGGCCTTCTGATACGACTGGGAAATGGTCTTGAGCAGCTTTCTCCGCCATTGCTGATCCGGTGCCAGGCTTACTTCATTGATCCGCCTGTTCTGGCTTGCGTCCTGCAGCGGGACGGTGAAGAGATGGGCTTTGCCCGAAACCAGTATGTTGTTGCGGTTGATCCAGCCACGGGTGATAAAATGCACGTCGTCGTACACGACAAACCTGTCTACCGCTTTGAGAAGCTGGAAATAGCCGATGTACGGTAAGAAGTAAGGCTGCATGATCCCCAGTACCATTCTATTTCAGTTTACGCAGGTAATAATCCTCTCCTTTTACGATCAGGTTGTTCATCGTGGTATCGCTTCCCAGCCGGATATCCCCGGGCAGGGGCTTTATGACACTTTTAGCAAAAAACAGGTAGTCGGCTTCCGGCGGGATCGGCTGCACGCCCCGCTCGAAAGGATTGATGGAGATCAGTGTGCGGCTCAGGTCTTTCCCGTAGAGCGGGTATTCGAAATCGTCGTTGATGGTGCCCAGGGCTACCACGGCGTCGGCGGGGACGATGGAGTCGAACCTGGCATAGGCCGGGTAAATGTCGGGCCGGGCAAAGGTCATGAACTTCATCCGATCGGCTTTGAAGGCCGAAGTATACCCGTAGGCGTCGAAGGGAAGGCACCGGATATTGAGGAATACAGCCATAAGGGCCGACAGGCAGGCGGTCACTGTAACCAGGCCGATGTAGCCCTTCCACAGCCATCGCCTGGGTTTCAGTATGGAAAGCCGGTGGTGGGAGAACAGCAGCAGGAGGAAAAGCACCCCGAACAGCCCCGTCTCGATAAAGTACCTGCCCTTGAAAGGATCGTAGGCCGCCGAATAGGAAATGGCGACAAAGTGCATGAGGATCGCAAACGAAAGGAAGAGGTGCGGTCGTGACCGGATGATCCGCAGGAAAACCAGCGCTGCCAGCGGCAGGATCAGGGCGAAGCCGAAGACGCCCCAGTAGGGGTTGGCATTGTAAAATTCAAACCGGCGCTGGAAGACGAAAGGCTGTATCGTGAAATCGGTTTCTTCGTCCAGCCGCATGCGGAGCCGGTCCTCCAGCACGACCAGCGGTTTCCGGATCTGCGTGTTGAGGTCGAATCCCCACTGGGCGTTGCGCAGCCCGTCCAGGTTGACAAAGTCGTAGCAATACCTGACCATGTTGCGGCTGCCCTGCTCGAAAAGGTTGCGGAGAGATCCTGCCCGCTCCACCGAGTGGTGCGCAAGGGCGGTCGGAGGCCCGATGGGATGGCCGAAGACCCGGATGTTTTTCACGTAACCGGTGGGAAGCGCATACAGGCCGATGCTGATCAGGGCGGCCAGGCCCAGCTTCCAGGCTCTCCGGAAAAAGACGGGGAAGCCCGGTGCCAGGAATACGGTATACAGCATGACGAAGAATACCGATGGCCAGAGCAGCAGAAAAGTAATCTTGTGGCCCAGCGTGATCCCGAAAGCCAGCCCGGCCAGCCACAGGTACCGGTCGTTTTTGGTAGCGTGGAAAGAGAACAGGAAGTAGAGCAGGCAGCTGAGGTAGGCAGTGAGTACGATGTCTGTTTCGGTGGTGACGGCCTGCATCAGGAAGCCCAGGAACATGCTGAAGGCCAGGGCGCAGAAAAAGCTCGCCGACAGGTTCCGGCCGATGCGTTGCGCGGTTCCGAAAACGGCCACCAGGGTAATCCAGTAGGAAGCGTGGTGAATGAGGTTAAATGCATGCTCGATTTTGCCGCTGACCAGGTAGCTGTAAATCTGGATGGTCGTGACGCTCCGCGGGTAGGTATCCATGTTCCAGTTGGTGCCGCCGAAGTGGGCCATGGTCCCGCGCTGAATATACCTTACGGCACGGTTGAGGTGCCCCGTCATGCTGTCCCATTCGTTGGGAACGGCAAATATCACCAGGAGAAGGTTAGTGACCCCGATGATGACCAGGGTTCCGAACATGCAGGCAAACAGGAACTTGAGATAGGGGGAAAGGTCTTTCACCCAGGAGGTCAGCGTGCCGAGCCGGTTTGCGAAAGTCTCTTTGAACGGGAAGGGCTGCCTGCCGGGAAGCCGGGTCCACACCAGGTAATGTATGCCCAGGACCAGGTAGCTGCCGGCGATCCAGGCCCACACATTGGCGATGAGGTGCAGCTCCGAGAGCACAAAGCCTGTCGGGATGACGCTGCCGGTAAACAGCATAAAAGAGAGAATCAGCCATTCCGAAACAGACGGCGGCGAGATTTGCCTGGCGGTCCGGCCTGTAAGAAACAGGAAAACAAAGAAACTTATCCAGAGAATCAGATCCATAACCAAAAAGGGGAAATCAAGCTTCTATGCGAATACTTGTATTAATCAGCCCGCTTATCCTCTGAATATCTTCCGGGGTCAGTCCTGCGTAAAGAGGAAGCGCCAGCACGCGGGGGGCGATGTCTTCGGATACCGGACACGGATTTTTTTGCGGAACAAATGGCAGGATATTCAGCGAGGGATAAAAATACCTTCTCGGGTTTATCCCGTTTTCAAGCAGGGTATCCTTTACCCTCAGCATGACCTCTTCAGAGGGGAAAATAACAGGAAAGTAAGAGTAGTTGTAGGCGGTCTGGTCCCGGAGCGCCGGCCGGGTCAGCACGGTCCAGTCGATCAGGGAATCATACAGCCGGAATATGTCCTTCCGGGCCCCGATGAGGCTTTCCACATGGGGCAGGTTGCACAGGCCCATGGCGGCGTGGAATTCCGAGTTTTTACCGTTGATCCCGGCGAAATAGTATTCCTCATCTCCCCGGTGCCCGAATGCACGCAGCAGGCTGAGCTCTTCGTCGAGTTCCGGGTGATTGCTGATCAGCGCGCCGCCTTCCACGCTGTGAAATACTTTGGTCGCGTGAAAGCTGCACGTGCTGATGTCGCCGTACAAAAACAGGGATTTCCCTTTGTAGGTTACACCGAAAGCATGCGCCGCATCGTAGATGACCTTGAGCCCGCGGCGTTTAGCGACCAGGTCTATGGCCTCGACGTCACAGGGGTTGCCGTAGACGTGGGTGGCCATGATGGCCGTGGTCGCCGGCGTAATCGACTGCTCCAGCAGGGCTGCATTGATGTTGAGTGTCTGTGGATCGATGTCCACGAACACCGGAGTGCAATTTTCCCAGATGATGGAATTGGCAGTGGCGCAGTAGGAGAAGGGAGTGGTGAGGACTTCGCCTTTTATTTTCAGCGCTTTTATCGCGATCTGCAGTACGATGGTGCCGTTGCCGCAGAAGTACAGGTGATCTACTTTC
>JBEBSO010000067.1:0-10949 GCA_040394275.1 Telluribacter sp. | reverse complement strand
CGAAAAAGGTATAAAAGAAATTAATTGCTAAAAATTATAGCAAAATGAGGAGGACTCCCGGAAAAAATCTGCAATAAAAAAAAGAGCCCCGGTGGATGAATGGATATACATTCTCCATGAATCGCTATACATTCGGATCCTGTTCCGGCGCTGTCGCCGGGAGCCTGACCGGAGGTAGATAACCCGGCAGGATCGCGGAGGATCCGTGACCGGGCTCCCGGGCGGTACAGTCTCTGCCGCTCCCGGAACAAAGGGTAGTCGGGGAAGAATCGAAATTATAATATATTTTAGTCTATAGGTTTTGTATAGTTAAAAAATTACATATACATTTGTGACGTAAACGGAGATGCAGGTGGTTTTTTTAGTCCGGTATCCCGTATTTGTAAACGCTCGTATATAAAATGTATATAACTATAGCGAGAATTAATCACTAACGCTGCCGAACATGTTCAGATCAGTATTCACTTCCCGTTTCCTCCGATGTTGACGTTGCCTGCAACATGACCGCGAAATATACGACGCACAGAAAAGAGGCTGTCAGCGACAGCCTCTCCAAATTAAACTGAGTTAAAGAAACAGGCATTCGATTGGCGTTGACTCCTGTTTCAATGGATCGTTTAAATCACCGTAAATTTATGCAAATTTATACAAATCCGGTTAGAGGGGCGGAAGGAGGTTTCCGTATCCGGGAAAAGGGCTTTCTGGTCCTGTTTTTATTCAGCTTTCTATATTCATTTTACGGGTCGGGCCAGGTGACGACTACGCCGCTGGTCAATGCGACCCTGAGCGGGACCGTGGTAGACGAACGGACAAAGGAGCCTTTGCCGGGCGCAACTGTTCAGCTGGAAGGAGTAACGCATGCCACGCTGACGGATGTAGCGGGCAAGTTTCATTTTGTGACCGGTCAGAAGCTGCCTGTTACCGTGCTGGTCAGCTACATAGGCTATGAGAAGCAGCAGGTGGTGGTGACGACTCCGGAAGTAACCATATTGCTCAGGGAAGATCTGAAGCTGCTCAACGAGGTGGTAGTGACCGGCTACAGTGTACAGCAACGGAAGAATTTTACCGGGGCTTCTTCTGCTGTTTCCTCAAAGCAGCTGAGCAACAGGCCGGCGCAAAGCTTCGACCAGCTGCTGGGAGGGCAGGCTTCAGGAGTCAGCATAGTACAGCCCAGCGGGGTGCTGAATGCTACGCCGGTATTCCGTATCCGGGGGATAAACTCAATATCTTCGGGGATTTATCCGCTGATCGTAATTGACGGTATTCCGTCTTTTACCGGCCAGCAGGGAGGAAACGTCGGCAATAATCCTTTGTCCAACCTGAATCCCAACGATATCGAATCCGTGGAGGTGCTGAAAGACGCTTCCGCCACCGCCATCTACGGCTCCAGGGCGGCCAACGGCGTGGTGGTGATTACAACCAAGAAGGGCCGGTTGGGAAAAACCCGGGTCAGCTACGACAGCTGGGTCAATTTCGCCACGCCGTACAACCTGCCCAGGCTCCTGAAAGCGGAGGAGTATGTACAGCTCAAGAACGAGGCGATGGTAAATTCCGGTAAGGACCCGGGCTTTGCCTTGCAATATACTTCCGACGGACGGCTGATCGATACAGACTGGTATGATGTGGCTTACCAAACCGGGGTTTCTCATGATCACAACGTGAGCTTTTCCGGGGCAACGGAGAGTACAAACTACTTTATTTCCGCAGCATATTCCAACCAGAACGGGATTCTCAAGACCAATACGCTGGACAAGAAGACGGTTCGCCTGAACCTCGATCACAAGCTGTTTAAAGATGTGTCGGTAGGCACGCGCTTTACGTACAACAATTCTTTCGGCAAGGGCCCGGCTTCCGGCTCCCTGCCTGGTCAGTACATCGGAACGGACGCGCTGAGCAGGATGACCTACATCCTGCCTCCCAACGTAGCGATATATAACGAGGACGGATCCTACAACATCGAGGACAGGCAGCGGGTAGGCTATGGCGCCAACAACAGCAACGCTTCCAGCCCGGGCTATGTGGGGAATATCAATGCGTACAACCTGCAGCTGATCCTGGATCTGGATAAGTATACGTCGGAGAGTAATGCTGCGATCGGGGATGTATACGCGCAATGGGAGATCCTCCGGGGGCTGAAGCTGAAGACAAGCTACGGCATTAACAAGCTGTATGTCGAAAACCTGAGCTTCCAGAACGGGATACACGGGGATGCCGCCGCTGCCGCGGGCTCGGCGACCAATACCAACCGCCGCATGAGCAGAACGGACTGGGCCAATACGCTTACCTATCAGAAGGACTGGGCCAACCGGCATCACCTGGATCTGCTGGCGGGCTATGAAGAGATCGTCACCAGGGTGGACGCGTGGGGAGCGACCCGTTCGGGGCTTACCGACCCGTTTTTTACGAGCTACCAGGGAGGATTTACCAATATTACGCCGTCAGGCAACTCACAGGGGCGCAATGGCTTCGTCTCTTACTTCACGAACGTGAACTACAATTTCCGGGACCGCTACCATTTTAGCTTCAGCTACCGGAAAGACGGGTATTCGGGTTTGCCTGCCGGTAATAAATTCGGGGATTTCAGCGGAGCCTCCGCGGGATGGACGCTTTCGGAGGAGGATTTTTACAAAAGCCTGCGCCTCTCGCAAATTATCAATAACATAAAGCTTCGGGCAAGCTATGGTGTGGTCGGAAACATCAACATTGGTGATTTTCCCTCCCTGGCGCTTTACAGTTCGGGAAACTATGCCGGGATACCCACACTCAACTACTCGCAGGCCGGCAACGGCAACCTGAAGTGGGAGACCAGCAAAAAGACCAATATCGGCGTGACGCTTTCGCTGCTCAACGACCGGATTACCCTGGATGCAGATTATTTCAACAACAGAGTGGACGGGCTGATCCTGGATGCCAAACAGGCGCCTTCCAAGGGGATACCGGGCAATTCGATCAACGCCAACGTGGGTGCGTTAAGCAACAGCGGCCTGGAGTTTACCGTAAACTCCGTGAACATCAACCGCGGCACTTTCAGGTGGACCTCAGATTTCAATATTTCGACGTTGCGAAACAGGGTCACCACTCTGTTTAACGGCATCGATATTTACTCGGCCAGCAATTTCGGTATACAGAACATGACGCGCGAGGGGTACTCTATCGGGTCGATCTGGGCGGTACCCACGGCAGGCGTGAACCCGGAAAACGGGAACAGGATTTATATCAACCGGAATGACGAAAAAGTCCAGTACAATCATTCGGCTACCGTCAAATGGACTTACCTGAACGGCGAAGCGGCCCCGGCCATTGACAATTACCTGGACGGGCGGATCATGGGATCGTCGCTCCCCACTTATTACGGCGGGTTTAACAACAACTTTTCCTACAAGAATTTCGACCTGATCGTCGGGATCACGTTCTCGGGCGGAAACAAGCTGTACAACGGCACCCGTGCCAACCTGCTGGACCAGCGGTACTTTAACAACGGGAAGTTCGTCCTGGACCGGTGGACGACCCCCGGGCAGGTGACGGATATCCCCAGGCTCTATTTTTCGGACAACGTGTCGACCGGGTTCTCTATCACCAATTCGGCGATGGTCGAAGACGGCTCCTATGTGAAGCTCAAGAACATTTCCCTGGGCTATCGTGTGCCTGTACATGTGCTGAACGGAAAAATATCCGGCCTTCGGGTGTATGCCCAGGCGGGAAACCTGCTGACGCTTACCAGATACACCGGGTCCGATCCTGAGATCTCCATCAACGGGAATTCGATCGCTTCCGGTAAAGATCACAATGCCGTGGCCAATGCAACTACCTATGCTTTCGGCGTAAACCTGCAGTTTTAAACAACTCCCGGAGGCCATAGGCTGTAAGCCGGAGGCCATGAAAAAAGTTGTAGATCAGGAAATTATAATTTTTATGAAGATGAAGAATATAGCTGATTTTAAAAGATACTTGTCGTTAAGGTTAGTGGCCGGCAGTTTGTTTCTGACGCTTTCCTGCACGAATGATATTCTCAATACGGTTCCGCAGAACAGCATCAATGAGCTGAATGCTTTCAGCAGCCCGGAGAAGGTGCTGGCACAGGTCAACAGCCTGTACAGCGGGTTACAGGAAGCGGGCTTCCTGGGCGGAAGGCTGATCCTTTTTAACGAGCAGCGGGGAGAGGAATTCAGCCAGAATTCGGGGAATGCCGCAGAAGGAGCCCTGATCTGGCAGCACAATGCATTGTCAACCGATAGTTTCGTCAGCAATCTCTGGAGCATCGCCTACAGGGTGATCAACAGAGCCAATATCCTGATTGACAGGGTTTCCGGCTCGACCGTAATTCCCGAGGAGCTGAAGAAGCAGTACATCGCCGAAGCCAAGTTTACACGGGCTGTCGCTTATTTCCATCTGGTGCAGGTATATGCCAGGCCGTTTGCGCAGGAAAACGGGAAAAGCCCCGGCATACCGCTGAGGCTCAACCCGGAGACCTCCAGCGGGAATGACGACCTGGCAAAAAGCCCGGTAGAAAAAGTGTACGAGCAAATCATCAGGGACCTGGATGAAGCAGAGGCGGATCTTCCGGCGGGCTATGCCACGGATGCGCTGAATACGTCCCGTGCGCATAGGGCCACAGCCATCGCCCTCAAGACGAGAGTGCAGCTTACCAGGGGTGATTATGCCGCGGTGGTAAAAGAGGCCAAAAAACTGGCGCCTTCGGCCGCCGCCCCCTTTGTGTATACGGAAGGGAGCACGACGCATAAGCTGGAAGCTGATATTTCCGCTGTTTTTAAGGGGAGCTATGTGGGGAATGAGGCCATTTTCTTCATTCCGTTCAGTTCCCAGAGCTTCCCCGGGGCCCAGAGCGCGCTGGCGCACAACTACCTGGGCGCCTTGATTATTTCGATCAACCCGCAGGGTATTTTCCTGAACCCGGCATTGTCGTCCCCGGAGTCGAAAGATGCCAGGAGCAAGCTTATCACGACCAAAAACGGGCTGAACGTATTGAATAAGTTTCCCAAAATATCTACGCCCTTTACCGACTACATCCCGGTGCTCCGCTATGCGGAGGTGCTGCTGAACTATGCGGAAGCGGCCGCGGAGCTGGGAGACCTGGCACAGGCGCAGGCTTTATTGAATGCCGTACGGAAGCGGTCAGATCCGGCTTTTGTATTCCCTGCCGGGCAGACGGCAACGAAAGAAGCGCTGATCCAGACGATACTGACCGAGCGCCGGATCGAATTCCTGGGCGAGGGTTTCAGGACCCCGGACCTGCAGAGAAGGCTGCAGCCGTTCCCGGCGAAGGTAGGCGGCATCGGGTCGGTAGGGGAGGTTCGTCCCGGGGCTGAAAACTACATCTGGCCGATACCGGCAGACGAGCTGGGCACAAACAAAGCACTCTAATGAACTTATTCTCAATATACATACGGTTATGTCAAAGTTTCAGAAGTTAACGCTACTTTTTACATTGCTGATCTCGGCGGCATTTTTTGCCACGGTATCCCGTGAAGATCGGCCGGCGGACCCTGCGGATAAAATTTTCGTCAACGGGAAAATCATCACCCTGGACCAGGGCAATACAGTGGCCGAGGCCATTGCGGTCAAAGACGGCAAGATCCTGGGGGTAGGCAGGGAGGCGGAGATCCGGGCGCTGGCCGGCAAGACCACGGAAGTGATAGACCTCCGGGGGCGTCCGGTGGTTCCCGGCTTCGTAGACGGACACAGCCACTTCCTGAGCCTGAGCAACAGGAAGTCGGCCGATTTGTCCGCCCCGCCCGTGGGCAATGTCAGGAACATCGCGGACCTTATCGCGGCGTTGAAAAAATACCAGCAGGAAAACAATATCAAGCCCGGTGAGTGGATCAGGGGAAGCAGGTACGACCAGGATCAGCTGGAGGAGGGGCGACATCCTACCAAGGAAGACCTGGATGCGGCTTTTCCGGACAACCCGGTCATTATCGGGCACGTGTCGGGGCATATGTCTGTGGTCAATTCCTATGTATTTAAAATATCCGGGATAGACGAAAATACCCAGGATCCCGCCGGCGGGCAGGTGGTCCGGAAAAAAGGCAGCAGGGAGCCGGCGGGCCTGCTGCTCGAAGGCGCACGTTCGCTGATAAGAACTGCCGGGAACACGACGGAAAGACCCAGCCTGGAGGATCAGCTGAACCTGCTGGACGAGCAGCAAAAGCTGTACGCAAGCCATGGCATCACCACGGCGCAGGATGGGAGCACGGCCTACGCCGGCGTGGAGCTGCTCCAGGAGGCGGCGAAGCGAAACCGGCTGTATATCGATATAGAGGCCCTTGTGGCTTTCGGTTCGCTGAAACGCATCGTTTCCGAGAAGAAATATGCCTTTAACCGCCTGGACAATCACCTGAAGCTGGTAGGGACCAAAATATTTACAGACGGATCGCCTCAGGGTAAAACGGCATTTTTTACCAGCCCGTACCTGACGGAAGTCCCGGGCTGCGCCGACCATTGCACGGGAATTCCCACGATTACCCAGGAGAAGCTGGATGAAAACGTCCGCTTTTGCTTCGACAATAATATTCAGCCTTACGCGCATTGCAATGGCGACGCAGCGATAGACATGTATATCAAGGCTGTCAGGGCAGCGGAAGAGAGCCGGAAAGGCACAAGCCGGAAACTGCGGCCTGTTGTGATCCACTCCCAGTTTGTAAGGCCGGATCAGCTGGATAGCTATAAGGAGCTCAGCATGATCCCCGCGTTGTTCAGCAATCATACATTTTTCTGGGGAGATGTGCATCAGCGCAATCTGGGCAAGAACAGGGCATGGTTTATCAGCCCGCTCAAAACCTCGATAAAGAAAGGAATCGTTGCCACCAATCATACAGATTACGGGGTGACTCCGCTGAGCCAGCTTTTCCTTCTCTGGACGTCGGTCAACCGGCTGTCGAGATCGGGGCAGGTAATAGGCCCTGATGAACGCCTGACGGTGACCGAAGGACTGCGGGCCATTACGATCAACGGGGCTTACCAATATGGGGAAGAGCACATCAAGGGAAGTCTCGAAAAAGGCAAGCTGGCCGACCTGGTTATTTTGTCGGAAAACCCGCTGACGGCGGAAGTAGGCAGGCTAAAGGACATCACCGTACTCGAAACCATAAAACAGGGCAAAACCATCTTTAAAATTAACTGAAACCGGAATGCTGGAACATATTGAGCTTGGCGACATCCGTACCCCTCAGCGGACGGCCGAAATATCCTGGTTTGACGATATCATAGGCGGCGACACCGAATACCTCGGCGTGCTTGACCCCGACAGAAGGAGTAGGTTTGATCATTGCAGGGAGATTGCGCTCAGGGCGGAGCGCCACGGCTTCTCGAGTATCCTGCTGCCCACTGCCTATACGGTAGGACAGGACGTGCTCACATTTGCTTCCGGCCTGGCGCCTTCCACAAAGAAAATAAGCCTCCTGGCTGCCATAAGGACCGGTGAAATCCACCCGCCCATGCTTGCACGCGCCCTGGCTTCCCTGGATCATATGCTGGAGGGGCGCCTGATCCTGAATATCATCAATTCCGACCTGCCCGGCCTGAAGGAGAATCCTGCGCTGAGGTACCAGCGCTGTACCGAGGTCATCGAGATCCTGAAGCAGGCCTGGACCCGTGATGCGATCGATTACCAGGGTGAGATCTACAAATTTTCGATGCCTGCCGACCCGGTGAAGCCTTACCAGCAAAACGGTGGTCCCCTGCTTTATTTCGGTGGGACTTCGGACGGCTCGAGAGAAGTATGCGCCCGGCATTGCGATGTATTCCTGACCTGGCCGGAGGCGGAGGAAAGCATTGAGGCCACTATCCGGGATATGACCGCGAGAGCGGCCCGTTACGGCAGGAAAATCGATTTCGGATTGCGGATTCACGTCATCGTCCGGGAAACGGAGGAAGAAGCAAGGGCTTATGCACGCAGACTTTTATCGAAGTTTGATGAGCAGCGCGGCCTGGAAATCAGGAGCAGGGGAGAGGATTCGAGGTCACTGGGAGTGCTCCGGCAGGATGAGCTGCGAAAGACAGCCGATGACGACGGGTATGTCGAAGACATCCTGTGGACGCATATCGGGAAGGTTTTTTCCGGCTGCGGGGGCGGGCTTGTAGGCTCACCCGGTCAGATCCTGGCCAAGCTCAACCGGTACATGGACATGGGAATCCGGGCTTTTATTTTCTCCGGATTCCCGCTGGAGCAGGAATCGGATTATTTCGCCAGGCTTGTGCTGCCCCATCTGCCCAATGTTTCGCTGGCCAGGTTACAGGGCCGGATCCCGGAAGAAAGGCCCGTTACTCCCTTAACAGACGGAGCGCTCAGATGACGAAGCCTGCAGAACAATCAGAAGACGGCTGGTTTAAAAGGGAGATCGGTCTTCTGGATGCGACGCTGCTCGTAGCGGGCAGCATGATCGGCTCGGGTATTTTCATTGTCAGCGCAGATATTGCCCGCCAGGTAGGATCTGCCGGCTGGTTGATCCTGATATGGCTCATCGGGGGAGGTATGACCCTCATCGCGGCGCTGAGCTACGGTGAGCTCAGTGCAATGTATCCCCGGGCCGGCGGCCAGTATGTATACCTGCGGGAAGCGTATAACCCGCTGGTTGCTTTTTTATATGGCTGGAGCCTTTTTGCGGTCATTCAGACCGGGACGGTTGCCGCGGTGGGCGTTTCGTTTTCCAAGTTCCTGGCTTACTTTGTCCCGGGGGTCAGCGAAGACCTGGTCGTATTCAGCGTGGGCAGCTTTACGGTGTCGCCGGCCCAGATCGTCGGCGTGGGCGTAATCCTGCTGCTGACTTTTCTGAATACAAAAGGGGTGAAGGGGGGCAAATATATCCAGACGCTGTTTACCTCAACCAAAATACTGAGCATTGCCGGGCTGATTTTCTTTGGTTTTCTCTTTCTCCGGCCGGAAGTCTGGCAGCTGAACTGGCTGAAGCCCTGGCTCCTGAAGGGAATAGGAACGGACGGGGCAGCCATCGCAATAACCGGCCTGCCGGCCCTGGGCGGGGCGATCGCTTCCGGTCTGGTAGGGGCGATCATGAGCTATGAGGCCTGGAACAACGTCACTTTCGTGGCAGGAGAAATCCGGAATCCCAGGAGGAATATCGGTTTGAGCCTGTTACTGGGGACCGGGATGGTTACCCTGGTGTATGTGCTGCTGAATATCATGTTCACGGCAGTTTTGCCGATGGAGGCCATTGCCACGGCAGAAAAAGACCGGGTAGGTATTGTTGCTTCCCAGGCCATATTTGGCCCTGTCGGCACTTCCATTATTGCCGTGCTGATCCTGATCGCGACGTTCGGGTGCAATAACGGCCTTATCCTGGCCGGGGCCAGGGTATACTACTCGATGGCGAAAGACGGTGTCTTTTTCGGGAAGGCCGGGGACCTGAACAAGCATGCCGTGCCGGAATTTGCCTTGTGGATACAGGCGGTTGTCGCGGGGGTTTTGTGTCTCAGCGGGAGGTACGGGGATTTGCTGGATATGATCACTTTTGTAGCGGTGCTGTACTATGTGCTCACGATTGCCGGAATTTTTATCCTGAGAAGGAAGCGTCCCGATGTTCCGCGGCCGTATAGGGCGCCGGGTTATCCTTTTTTACCCTTTCTTTACATTGTCCTGGGGCTGTCGTTTTGTATCCTGCTGATTATTTATAAGCCCCGGTTTACCTGGCCTGGATTACTGATCTCCCTGACCGGAGTACCGATCTATTACCTGCTGGGCCGGAAAAGAGGCTGATATATAGCCATGAGCATACAACTGTGGCTGCCCGGTATGGGCAGCTTTTTTTATGCGGGGAAAATGCGCCTGACGATAAAAAGCAGTAAGATTGTGTCGGTTTTTCTTCACCCGTGCGGCAGCCTGCCGGGACAGGCCTGTGCGGCGGGAGAAAATGGTAACAACTTATAGATACTTTTAAAATGATGCTTGTGAAAAGAATCGGGAAAATAGCGTTGGGATGGGGCATGGCGCTGGCCTTGCCTTTTTGTGTGCAGGCGGCTGCTGTCGATACGGTGCTGACGTTCAGCAAGGCCATGAATAAGAACATAAAGGCGGTGGTGATCACGCCCGCCGATTATGCCCGGCTGAAAGAGCTGCCGGTGGTGTACCTGCTGCACGGACACGGGGGAGATTATTCCAATTGGATTACGAAAGTAAAAAGCCTGGAAAAGCAGGCCGACGACCTGAAAATGATGATCGTTTGCCCGGATGGAGGCGTAAACAGCTGGTATTGGGACAGTCCTGTCGATCAGGGCATGAAGTATGAAACCTACGTATCGGATGAGCTGGTCAGCTGGATAGACAGCAGGTACAAAACGATCCGGGACCGGTCGGGGAGAGCCATCACCGGGTTGAGTATGGGCGGGCATGGTGCCCTGTACCTTGCATTCCGGCACCAGGAGGTATTCGGTGCGGCGGGCAGCATGAGCGGAGGAGTCGACATCAGGCCGTTTCCCAACAACTGGGGGATGGCAAAATGGCTGGGTAAGTATGCGGAGCACCCGGAAAACTGGGAAAGCCATACGGTGATCAACCTGACGCACCTGCTGACGCCCAATTCGCTGGCGCTGATTATTGACTGCGGGGTGGATGATTTCTTTTTCAGGGTCAATACCAACCTGCACGGGAAACTGGTGGAGCGGAACATTCCTCATGACTTTATCGCCCGTCCGGGCGGGCATTCCTGGCCCTACTGGTCCAATGCCGTCAGCTATCAGCTGCTGTATTTTCACACTTTTTTTACCAGGGACAGGGGGTAATCTCCGGGCGGCGTTTTGCGCCTGCAAAAATGTTGTTAGTTTTACACTTAATAAATCTAAATCCTTAATTTAAACAAATAAGCTACGTGAAACTCTGGGGTATTGACTTAGGCGGTACGAAGATCGAGTGTGCCGTCCTGGACTCGGATCGGCAAGGAGAAGTAATCATTCGGAAAAGATTGCCGACAGAAGCAGGA
>JBEBSO010000066.1:0-10955 GCA_040394275.1 Telluribacter sp. | reverse complement strand
CCGGTACCGTTATGGTGGATGTTGCCATCGACCAGGGCGGATGCTTCGAAACCTCCCATGCCACCACCCACCAGGACCCGGTATATGTGGTAGACGATATCGTCCATTACTGCGTCGCCAACATGCCCGGGGCTGTCCCCTATACCTCTACCCTCGCCCTTACCAACGCCACGCTCCCCTATGCCCTGCTGATTGCCGACCTGGGCTGGAAAAAAGCCTGCCGCTCCAGTGAAGAGCTGAAAAAAGGCCTGAACGTGGTCAATCAGAAAGTGGTATATAAGGGCGTCGCCGACGCGTGGAGCCTTCCGTTCGTACCGGTAGACGAGGTGCTTGCCTCCTGACCAGGCGGCAAGCGCCTTATCCCGGGATAAACATCCGACTACACACCAGACTGCATTCGCAAACTTCACGGGCACCGCTGATCGTGAAGTTTGCGAACGTAAAGGCCGCCCCTGCCTGAAACCAAATATAATTCTGAAGATCATCTTCCGACCTTCCTAAAACACAGGAAAACCAGGTTTCATAATAAAAATTCCTGCCCGACATTTATCATTGCAGAATATTCAGAATAATATTTTGTTTTGCATTTTGCCGGAACACCGCTCCTGCGGCTACGGAACAAAGCAGAAAAGTACACTGTACAGCCTCCCCTACCTTCCTCAAAACTGTATTCCAATAAAAAAACTGCAATTTTTTTTCACTCGCGCATTATCTGATTAACTTTTTAATTATCTTTGCACGAATTTTGAACGAAACATCCGTTCGTTCCTCTGCTTCAACACGGAAAACGAGCCTCTTGCGCTCCTCCAAATCGACAACGATTAACTGGTCATCCGTTTTTGCAGAGCCCGCGGGTGAATCGTGGCGGGCTTTTGCTATCCGAATACAGATCACAACCGGCTTGTGCAAACCTCTCAGGTGTTTCGCGCGGCTTTCCTGTGGCTCCTATACGGACTATCCTTTGTCGGCTAAGGACATTTTTTAACAAAATATTATAATGACAACAGAAAGTTTTGATGAACTCGGGTTATCGGAAGAGATCCTGAGAGCAGTTACGGAAATGGGCTTTACCAAGCCGTCTCCCATCCAGGCACAGGGCATCCCGCCCGTTTTGGAGGGACATGACGTGATAGGGCAGGCCCAGACCGGTACCGGAAAAACCGCGGCCTTCGGGATTCCTGTGCTTGAAAGAATCGAAAGTGACCTGAACGCTATCCAGGCCCTCATTCTATGCCCTACCCGTGAGCTGGCCGTACAGGTTTCCGAAGAAATCGGCAAGCTATCCAGGTATTTGAGAAAAGTAAAAACGGAAGCGATCTACGGCGGCGACTCCATCGAGCGCCAGATCCGCTCGCTCCGGAAAGGCGTGCACATCGTGGTCGGAACCCCCGGCCGGGTGATGGACCACATGGAAAGAGGGACCCTGGACCTCAGCCAGGTAAAAATGATCGTGCTGGACGAAGCGGATGAAATGCTGGATATGGGTTTCCGGGAAGACATCGAAAGCATCCTGGACGAAATGCCGGTGGAACGCCAGACCATCCTGTTTTCCGCCACTATGTCGAAGCCGATTATGGCCATCACCAAGCGCTTCCAGACGGATCCTGTCCTGATCAAGGTAGTCAGGAACGAGCTGACCAACCAGAACATCGAGCAGGTCTACTTCGAGGTGAAGCCCCAGGCGAAGGTAGAGGTAATGACCCGGCTCATCGACACGCACAACATCAAGTCGCTCCTGGTATTCTGCAATACCAAACGGAAAGTCGATGAGATCGTCGAAGACCTCCAGCTCCGCGGCTACGCCTCCGAAGGCATCCACGGCGACCTGCGCCAGCAGCAGCGCAACAACGTAATGAGCAAATTCAAATCCGGGGTGACCACGATCCTGGTGGCGACGGACGTAGCGGCGCGCGGCATCGACGTCAGCGGGCTCGACGCCGTCATCAACTACGACATCCCGATGGATGAAGAATACTACGTGCACCGGATCGGCCGTACAGGCCGTGCAGGATTGCCCGGCAAAGCCTTCTCCCTCGTGGCACGCGACGAAAAATACCGGCTGAGAGGGATCGAATCATTTACAAAGGTAAAAATCGAAAAAGGGGTCATCCCGTCTTTCGAGGACATTGTCGGGGTAAGAAAAGCCCGGTTTGTGGAGACCATCGCGGCGGCGATCACCACCGGCGACGACATCGATGTGTACCAGGATATACTGGAAATGCTGCGTCACAGCGGCTTCACCACCGAACAGGTCGTAGCCGCCATGGCCAAGCAGATCATGGGGGTTCAGAAAAATGAATATTCCGACGGCAACCTCGCCTGGGAAGAAAGGCGCAGCGACCGCGGTGACCGCGGGTTCGGGCGCAGCGAAGACCGCGGGAGGTTTGGCGACCGCAAGGGAGGCCGCCCCGGCGAAGGACGCTTCGGCGACCGCCGCGGAAGGGACGACCGCTTCAGCCGGGGCAATGCGCCGGACGGACGCCGCGGAGATTTCCAGTCGCCGCGCAAGCCCGGC
Source organism: Telluribacter sp. (assembly GCA_040394275.1). GTDB lineage: Bacteria > Bacteroidota > Bacteroidia > Cytophagales > Spirosomataceae > JBEBSO01. Next base: position 8,440 of record JBEBSO010000066.1, on the reverse strand, counting down.
AGCAGCGCTCCCGAACCGGGTATGACCAGGCTCTTCTTTAACCTGGGCCGGAAAGATCACCTGCAGCCCCGTGATTTTGTCGGTGCCATCGCCGGCGAAGCCAACATCCCGGGCAAAGTCATCGGCGCCATTGACATCTATGACAAATTCACCTTTGTCGACATCCCCGAACGCGAAGCCAGAACGGTAGTCCAGGCCATGGACGGCAATACCATCAAAGGAAAGATGGTCAACGTGGACATCGCCAAATAACCCGTTTCTCCTTTGCAGGAACCAGCAGAGGCAGCCCAGGACCGGGCTGCCTCTTTTTTCTCACCTTATACCCGGACGGATCGGGGATCAGCCTACTTCAGACCGGCGATGGCCTGAAGCGGATCCGGCGCATTAAACACGAAGCTTCCCGCCACGACGATATCCGCCCCCCGCGCCTCCAGCCGGCGCACGTTGGCGGCAGTTACCCCGCCGTCGACTTCAATCAGGAACTCCGCCTCCTTTTCCTCCCGCATACGCCGCAGCTTTTCTATTTTATGGTAGGTATTTTCGATAAATTTCTGCCCTCCGAAGCCCGGGTTTACCGACATGACCAACACCAGCGAAAGATCGGGCGCTATCTCCGAAAGCACCTCAACCGGCGTATGCGGGTTGAGCGCAACCCCGGGCAGGGCTCCGAGCTCCCTGATTCGCTGCACCGTCCGGTGAAGATGCGTACAGGCTTCGTAATGCACGGTGATATAATGCGCGCCCAGCTTCCTGAACTCTCCGAGGTAGCGGTCCGGATCCACGATCATCAGGTGCACATCCAGCGGCTTTTCCGCCAGCCGGTTCACCGACGCGCACACGGGCATACCGAACGAGATATTCGGCACAAATACCCCGTCCATCACGTCGACGTGAATCAGGTCGGCAGCGCTCCGGTTCAGCATTTCAACATCACGGCCAAGATGGGCAAAATCAGCTGCCAGGATAGAAGGAGATACCAACATTGCTTTTTCAGGGAACAGGAAAATGAATAACTATGCGTATTTTTACGGCGAAATTAACAAGAAAATCCCACAATGACCTTTTCAGAATACCTGCTCCAGAAAAAAATAGACGAGGCGGCTTTCCGCGAAGGCGACCCCGACCGGTATGCGGAATGGAAAGAGCTGTTTGAGCAGGTACATCCCGAAAGCTTCACGCTGCAGAAGAAATTCTACCTCAATGACATCAGGAGGCGGTTTCAGCTGCTAAGTCCTGAAAACTCATAACGTCTCCAGGTAACGCTGCCCGCCCAGGTAACGCATCTGGCGCATGATGTCGTTGGTCCTTTTGTTGACATACGCAGAAGGATTCCTGACCGAAAACCGGTTGGGATTCGGCAGCACAGCGGCAATCCGTGCGGCTTCGGCACGTGAAAGCGCTTTCGCGGGTTTCTTGTAAAAGCGCCGGGAGGCCGCTTCCACTCCGAACGTCATCGGGCCGGTTTCCGCCACGTTCAGGTATACTTCCAGGATCCGCTCCTTTCCCCAGATCAGCTCTATCAGCACCGTAAACCACGCTTCCAGGCCCTTTCTTATATAGCTCCTGCCGGTCCAGAGAAAGACGTTCCGGGCAACCTGCTGGCTGATCGTGCTCGCCCCCCTGAGCCGCTTCCTGTCCTCGGTAAGCGCATTGTAAAGCTGGTCGAAGTCGAACCCCCAGTGCTCCGGGAAATTCTGGTCTTCCGACGCGATGACCGCCAGCGCCATCTCCTTCGAAATGTTTTCATAAGGCTCCCAGTCACGGTAAATCCCGGACTCCTTCCCCTCCAACACCGCGTCGATCTTCCGCGACAGCATCAGGGGCGTATACCAGACCGGGATAAACTTGAAAACGACCACCAGCACAACCGAAATAACAATAAAAAAGCCGACTGCTTTGGAAATGACCGCGAATACCCGTTTCATCTATAAAGAGTTAAAGAAATTCAACTATAGAACTTTCGAACTATAGAACTAAAAAACTATAGCACCATAGCACACCAGGCTCAAAAGTTCTCTTTATTCTTCGCCCGTTTGCATGCGCATTTGCCCAGGCTCATTTCATCAGAAAATATTTATCCCCTGAAAAATGTTCCCGAAATTACGACCACTTCCAATAGATTCATAAATTTGTGCTCACAATAGTTAAACAGCTACAAAAAAGGGCCTGAAGGCCGAAAAATCCAGCCTGATTTATGCAGATAAGAGAAACTTCAATCCAGGGATTGGTAGAGATTGTTCCCAGAATATTCGAAGATGAGAGAGGTTATTTCCTGGAATCCTTTAACCGGAGCGTATTTGAAAAACTCAATCTGCCGGTGGACTTTGTCCAGGACAACCAATCCTTCTCCTACAAAGGCATACTTCGGGGACTTCATTTTCAGAATGCCCCTTATGCGCAGGGCAAGCTGGTGCGGGTCACATCTGGCCGCGCCCTCGACGTAGCGGTTGACCTCCGGCCGGAATCCCCCACTTTCGGCCGCTACGAAGTATTTGAGCTGAATGCCGCTACCAATACGATGGTCTATATACCCGAAGGATTTGCACACGGCTTCGTTACGCTGGAGGACACGATCTTCACTTACAAGTGTACCGCCCCCTATCACAAGGCCTCCGAGTCGGGCATATTGTGGAACGATCCCGACCTGGCCATCGACTGGGGAGTCCGGGACCCGGTTGTCTCGGAAAAAGACCTGCAGCTGCCTACTTTCGCGAGCCTGTTCCCTTCCAAAATGATCTGACCCGGCAAGAGAAGCGGCTGCCGCGTTATTTCTCAAACAGCTCTTCGATGGCTTTCGAAGCAACCTTACGGGCCGAATTCGGGTTCTGCCCGGTAATGAGCCGTTCGTCCATTTCTATGTATTCCACGAAGGGAAACAGCGCTTTGGTATAGGTAGCGCCCCGTTCCTTCAACCGGTCCTCGAGGTAAAACGGCGTTTCGCTGACGAAGCTCATCATTTTTTCCTCCATGTTGGAAAAGCCCGTCACGTATTTGTCCTTCAGAAAAAGGGAGCCGTCCGAAAGGGTGACGTTCAGCAGGGCGCAAACACCATGACCTACCGCAGTAATCAGCCCGTTGTCCTCATAAATCTCCCTAACCAGCTTCCGGATGTGCCCGTTGTCAGGGAAATCCCACAGACAGCCGTACCCGCCCGCAAAATACACCAGGCGGTAATCCGCGGAATCGAGCGTATCCAGCGGCAGGGACTGCTCCAGCTTTGCCCGGAAAGCATCCGAGCCGAACACTTCCAGGTCAGCCTCCTCTTTAAGCTCAAGACTCCGGGGATCGACGGGTATCGATCCGCCCGGCGGGCTGGCGATGTCGATCAGGACCCCTTTTCGCTGGAACTCCGCATAGACGGACGTCAGCTCACCCAGCCACAGGCCGGTTTTGGCCGGCCGGTTCGGAAACGAATCGTGACCCGTGCACACCAGAAGTACCCTCATAGTTTATTTAAAAGGTAGTACCTACCGTAAGAATGACATTGGCGGCTTTGTTACGTGTTTCCGCCGTAAAGAACCTGTTCTCGTCCTCCAGCACATAAGGCGTAAAAGCGCTCTTAAAGGTATTGAAATTCCCCGCCAGATCCACAAAAACACTTTTAATTCTTACACCCAGACCGGCCGAAGCGATCAGCCTGCTCCTGTTGATCCCGTCCGGCCTGACCTGGTAAGGATCGGGCTGATAGGCCAGCCCGGCCCGGAGCCGCAAGGCCTGTACCCTGTATTCTCCTCCCAGGCGAACATTTACGACATTCTTGTAGGTGTTCGAAATTTCGTTCTTATAAAACGTCTTAAACTCGCGGCTGTCGGAAGCATTCCAATCCCGTGCATATACCCGCATCCCCTTGTAGCCCACGAAATCGAGAGATGCGGTGAGGAAGCCGGACCGGCTGGCGCCGACAAAATAGGTGACCCCGCCTGACGCCCGGAAAGGGCTCAGCAGGCTGTAGCTGAAGTCATTGGGGGTGACGGCGTAGCTCGTAGGCAGGTTATCCGGCTGCACCAGCTCCACCCTCGCATCCTGGTAGAAAGACTCCCGCAGGGTGGTATAAGCAGGCGACGAAACCGATACCCCTACCTGCACGTCCGGTGTTGCCTTGTAGATTGCGCCCAGCGTCGCACTTACCCCGTTGCCCGAAACGTCCAGCGCCTCCCCGTAGCGATAGCTCCGGAATACCTCTCCACTGATCACCGATTCGTCCAGCACATGATCGTATTTGTACTTTACCCGGTTAAAATTCACAGAAAAGCCCAGGTAAAGCTTGTTGTCGTAGTTTCCGGCATAGGCGAACGACCATTTCGAATGTGCGCCCCGCGCATCGAAGGTACCATACTGGTTCACCGCCTTGTCACCGTCCAGGGGTAGATAAGGCGGCCCTTCCACCCCGTTGCTGACCGTTGGGTCAAAGGCATAAATCTGGTAGTAAGCGCCGGGCAGGCTGTTGGCAAAAACCTCGCCGGTAGAGGGATCTTCGGACGTCTGGCTCAGCTGGTCGACACTGTACCCGTTGGCCAGCTCCACCACATGATCGATAAACGCACTCTGCGAATTCCTGCCCGCGTAGCTGAACTGGTTGTGAAAGGATTGCTCCCTCGAATAGGACAGTCCCATAGCCGTACGCCTCCATTTCCGGTTGGGGTGCTGCGGGTTTCCTCCCAGGACCAGCGAGAAATTCGGAAGATTAAAGTTGTTCCGGCTGTCGTAGCTGTTCCCGTTGAGATAGGATGTTTCGGTTCTGAAATTGCTGAAGCCGGGGCTTATGCTCAGTTCCGAGCGGTTATAAAAAGCCAACCCCGCAGGATTGCCGCCGATGGTGCTGGCGTCTCCCCCCAGCGCGGTGTGGTTTCCACCCATGGCCTGGAAACGGGCCGTCCCTGTTTGCCCGGTTTCCGAAAACCTGAATGCATCGTACGTATACTGCGCCTCCGCAGCGCCCGGGCACCAGGCGAAAAGGGCAAAAACAGCCAGTTTTAAAATATGTTGATTTTTCATGCGCTTAAAGAATTCAAAGAGTCTGAAAAGTTTAACCATCGAACTGAATTAACTCCTGAACAACAGTCTAAAGTTCAAAAGTCGACGGGTTGACCGTCTTGCTCATGGCCGGTTTATATGTGTTATGGCGCGTGCGCGGCCCCAGGTTATTTTTCCCGTTTAATTTTTAATACCCGGCAGGAGCGCACCTGCTATTACTATAAACGAAATACCCTACAAAATGTTAAATTCTGCAGGGTATTTGTAAGCATTTTATATCAGAAATAATCCTTTTTCCGCTGTTTTTCCCGGAAGGATCACCCGTGCTTTAACGCGGTCCCCTCGACGGAGATGAGCTTCCTCCTCCCCTGGAAGGTGCACTGTAGCTGGGAGAAGGGCTGCTGCTCCGGGAAGGTGCGCTGTAGCTCGGAGAAGGAGTGCTGCTCCTTGCCGGCGCGCTGTAGCTCGGGGTGTTGCTGTTATAACTCCGGGTAGTCGACGGCCTGGAATATCCCTCGCTTCTTTCATAGCTGCCGGAGCGGCCGGACTGAATCGTGTTGTTCCCGGTTGACAGCGACCTCCCGGTCGACCTGGGCTGAGAATAATAGTAATTGCCTTCGCTGCCCGATGCTGCGCTTCCTCCTGACCGGGAATAGCTCCTCGGCGTACTGACAGCAGGATTGGCATTTGTATAGGCAGACGAACTGCCGCGGGGCCGGCTGTAATATTCGCCGTTGGTATTCGGCGCAGATGTACCGCGGCCGCTGTAATAGGCTCCCCGGCTGCTTGAGCCTGCTGCCGGTGCTGAGGCAGATCCGCGACGCGGCGATGCGGCGGCTGAAGGAGTCCCTGCAGCGACACTGTTGGATCCCGCTCTTGTGCCCGGGCTCACCGCGCCCCTGGCGCCGTATGTCCGGTTGGTCCGGTAATCTCCGTTGTTGATCACTACCACCGGGTAGTAGTTCCACGGGCTGAACCCGCCGTATCCCCACCTGTTGTAGTAAGGTCCGTAAAAACCGTAGCCGCTCCAATAGGGATCAGCCCAGCTGCTGTAATAAGGGTTGTAAAAACCTCCGCCGTAATATCCCCACGGGTTGTACCCGTAGCGGAGGGAGCTTCCGAAGCCCCAGTTCCAACCCATGTATAACGATGTCCCCAGCCCGAACGTGGGCCAGAAGGCACTCGAAAAATATGGGTTCCAGGCACTGCTGCGCCCGGCATAATATCCGTCATCAAACCCGGCGGCATACCCGACACGATCGGAAACATTGCGCCGCAGGTTCCTCACCGACAGGTAACTGTCATCGTAGTAATCTGCCTCCGAGCCCGCTATCGCATCCTCCGCACCGTACTGGAAATCCGGGTTGCTGTTGCGATCCCGGTCTGTATCCTGGCCCTGACGGCCCTGGGCTACCCTTACAGGGGTTTCAGCCTCCCCGTAAAGATCGTCAGTGCCGTAGTTATTGGTGACATATTGATTCGACGTACATCCCCACACCACAAAAAGGCCCGCTATCGCAAGAAACCTGGCAACTCTATGTGTCGTCATGGCTTTAATGTTTAAAAGTTCCTGTATTTATAACATCTGTTCATACCTTTACGTTCCGCTGCCTTTTGCCCAGATATAAAACAGTATGAGTTCTTACAAATTTAGCATAAAAAACTATCTTTGCAACCTTTTAGACCACTTCATTTGAGGAATGGTTTAAAGGGCCTGTGAAATTAACCGAAAGATTTTCCTATCCGAGCAATCTATGAGTAAAGGAATACCTACCCGAAGCGAAAACTATTCCGAGTGGTACAACGAGCTGGTCAAAAAAGCGGACCTGGCCGAAAATTCCGCCATCAGGGGGTGTATGGTAATCAAGCCGTACGGTTTCAGCATCTGGGAAAAAATGCAGCGTGCGCTGGACGATATGTTTAAGGAAACCGGGCATACCAATGCCTATTTTCCTTTATTTATCCCCAAATCCTACCTGAGCAAGGAGGCGAGCCATGTGGAAGGATTTGCCAAGGAATGTGCGGTCGTCACGCACTACCGGCTCAAAAACGACCCGGACGGGAAGGGAGTCGTCGTGGACCCGGAAGCCAGGCTGGAAGAAGAGCTCATCGTCCGGCCCACCTCCGAGACGGTGATCTGGAGCGCCTACAAAAACTGGATCCAATCGTACCGGGATCTTCCCCTGCTTATCAACCAATGGGCCAATGTAGTCCGTTGGGAGATGCGGACGAGGTTGTTCCTGCGCACGGCCGAGTTTCTCTGGCAGGAAGGCCACACCGCCCATGCCACTGCGGAAGAAGCCGTCGCCGAAACCCGGCAGATGCTCGACGTATATGCCACTTTCGCCGAGGAATTTATGGCCGTGCCGGTCATCCGCGGCGTCAAGACGCCGAACGAACGCTTCGCGGGTGCCGTCGACACCTACTGCATCGAAGCGCTCATGCAGGACGGCAAAGCCCTGCAGGCCGGCACCTCCCATTTCCTGGGACAGAACTTCGCCAAGGCGTTCGACGTCACCTTCCAGGACAAATCCGGCAAGCTGGATCACGTATGGGGCAGTTCCTGGGGAGTGAGCACCCGGCTCATGGGCGCGCTGATCATGGCGCATTCCGACGACGCCGGACTTGTCCTTCCGCCCAGGCTGGCGCCCATCCAGGTAGTCATCGTGCCGATTTACCGGAACGACGAGCAGCTGGGACAGATCACCGAAAAAGTGAACGGGATCAGGAACGCGCTGAAATCTGTCGGCATCAGCGTCAGGTACGACGACAGCGACGCCAACAAACCGGGATGGAAATTTGCCGAATACGAGCTCCGGGGAGTGCCCGTGCGGCTGGCCATCGGTGCGCGGGACCTGGAAAACGGGACCGTCGAAGTGGCGAGGAGGGACACGAAAACCAAGGAAACCGTGCCGCTGGAAGGTATTGCGGACTATATCAGGCAGCTGCTCGACGACATCCAGCAAAACATCTACAACAAGGCATTGCAGCACCGCGAGGAAAATACCCGTAAGGTGGACAGCTACGATACGTTCAGGGAGGTGCTGGAAAACAAGGGCGGTTTCATACTCGCCCATTGGGACGGCACTACGGAAACCGAAGAAAAAATCAAGGAGGAAACCAAAGCGACCATCCGGTGTATTCCCCTGGATGCGCCTGAAGAGCCGGGCACCTGCATCTATTCGGGCAAACCTTCGGCGAGACGGGTGGTTTTTGCCAGGGCCTATTGACGGATTTCAGCCCCGGTCAGCCGGGGCTCTCAATGCTTCGTAGAGTTTCAGGTAAACGTCGAGCTTTTCATCCATACCCAGGCGATTGAAGCGCACCACTACATGGTGGTCACCTCTTCCGAGAATATAAGACTTCCCGCGAAGGAAGGCCTCGTATTTTTCCATGCCGGCGATAAAATGATCCGTTCCCGGAGAAACGGCTGAGAAATCCGCATAAACACGATTCCACATTTCCT
>JBEBSO010000065.1:0-10959 GCA_040394275.1 Telluribacter sp. | reverse complement strand
TCAACGTGAAACTGCAATACGTTCCGGTCTTCAATGGCGTGGGTGATGGTATAGGCATGCAATTGCTTTTGAAAAATAGCTTCGGTGGTTTTGTACGACGCTTCCTCACCGTCGCGTTGAACGTAATTCGAATTCTCCGTAAAAATCGGCGTGCCCGTAAAGCCGAACAACTGGGCTTTCGGGAAAAACTCTTTGATGGCCTGGTGGTTGTCGCCGAATTGGGAACGGTGACACTCATCAAAAATGAATACGATCCTTTTATAGCTCAGCGGCTGAAGGCGTTCTTTATACTTTTGTTTGCTGCCGGGATCCAGCGCCAGCCCCAGTTTTTGGATGGTGGTCACGATTACCTTATCGGCATAGTCTTCCGAAAGCATACGCCGCACCAGGGTTTCGGTATTGGTATTTTCTTCAACGGCGCCATCCTGGAACTTATTGAACTCCTCACGGGTCTGACGGTCCAGGTCTTTACGGTCTACCACGAACAGGCATTTTTCAATATCCGGGTTGTCTTTGAGCAGGGTAGAGGCCTTGAACGATGTGAGTGTTTTCCCGCTGCCTGTCGTGTGCCAGATGTAGCCATTGCCGCGGTTCTGATGGATACAGTCCACAATGGCTTTTACCGCATAGATCTGGTAAGGGCGCATCACCAGTATTTTCTGCTCGCTCTCTACCAGCACCATATAGCGGCTGATCATTTCGCCCAACGTGCATTTAGTCAGGAATTTTTCGGTAAATTCGTAGAGGTTGTCAACTTTTTTGTTGTCTTCCCGGGTCCATTTGTACACCGGCAAAAACTGCTCGTCGGCATTGAAATTAAAATGCTGATTGCGGTTGTTAGAGAAATAGTAGGTGTTTGTGGTATTGCTGACGATAAACAGCTGCATAAAGCAAAGCAGCGAGTTGGTATAGCCGTTGCCGGGATCGTTTTTGTAATCCACGATCTGCTGCATGGCCCGCCGCGGGCTGATCTGTAGGGTTTTGAGTTCGATCTGTACTACAGGCACGCCATTGATCAGCAAGATCACATCATAGCGGTGATGGCTGTCTTCGGTGTTCATACGGAGCTGGTTCACCGCCTCATATTCATTTTTGCACCAGTCGTTGATGTTTACGAGCGAATAGTGCAGGGGAGTGCCATCTTCCCGGATGAAGGTGTTGCGTTGCCGCAGGGTCCTGGAGGCGAGGAACGCATCAGGCGTCACGATCTCATCCCGCAGGCGGGCAAATTCGGCATCGCTGAGCCGTACCCGGTTGAGGGTTTCAAATTTGTTGCGGAAATTCTGCTCCAGCGCCTTACGGTCACGGATATCCGGGCGGAGGGTATATTTCAGGCTGTCAGAGAGTACTTCTAAAAACCCGTATTCTACTACGGATTCATTAACCATTGAGCTCATTGCCGGGTTGTTTACCTTTCGTTATCGCGCTATTGCCGACAATCTTCCCTGTCGTTAGTGCCAAACCAGAATCGGATATCCGGCAAAGGCGATGGAAGATGCCAATTGAGCAAATATAGGGCAATAGCATTTTAATCCCCAAAGACGTTTTTATGAGTAGGCTTATTTTTGCAAAATTTTCTCCTGATTTGAAAACGACGCAGCCCAGGTCAGTAATGGGAACGAGAAGGAGGATTTTTCCCCTACTCATGAAGAAAAAGCAGTTACATTTGATAGTGGTAAAGAATTAGTCTTTTGTAGACGGGAACAAACTATAGCCGCGGCCTGTTTCCTGTTGTTTCTGAACGTAAACGGATTGCTCCATGACCCCGAGGGCCACGCTATAAGGCAGCGAATTCAGGCAGTTCCCGATTGGGAAGGTTTAATACCTTAAACTATGCAACTCGCTCTGAAGCTATTTTATGGCTATGGTTCATGGTCGGGTCGGTCGACATGGCCCGTTCGAGGAAATTGATTCTTTCCTTTGTTTCTGCTATTTTTCTGAAATAGGCATGTTGGCGATCCGCAGTCTCCTGAACGCTGTGGCCGAATGTATATTCCTGAGGCTGTCAGGACAGAGACAAGTGTTTGTTTGATATTTCAGACGATTGAAGCATTTTTTAAATCGGAGGGTAATGTAAATCCAAATATTGTTCTGTTATTGATGTAAATGTGTTTTGTTTTTTCTTTTTTTGCCTGATATTAGAAATTTAATTTCTATTTATCCGGATTATTGGTTTATTTTCAGAATTATATTCTGTTTTGAGTGGGGTGTTTTTGTGGATCTCCAGCAGAGGTCCTTTTAGGCAGCATACAGTGTTTGCATGAAGGTCAGGGCTGAGAGAAAAACGCTTAAAATTGATCTACTTTTATATATCAAAGCCCCCCCCGGTTGACGATGTAGCACTTTCACTCTCCAGTCCTTTCAGATGATAGTGGTCGTTTATGATGTGAATTCCCCAGCTATTACGGCTGTGTTCCAATTTCAGCGGCATTGGGGAAACGGAGATTACGAACTCGTTATTTCTGATGTCTCGAACCTGACATATATCATGGGCCTTATGAAGCAGACTCTGATACGTGACTGATGGCGTGGGGCACAGGTTTGGTCCCAATTCCGTCGAGCAGCAGAATCAGTTCCTGAGGCTGGACAGGAAGCTGGCGGGACTCTTTGAATTCGTAGGGAAGGGGCAGTATACCACTTTCCTGACGGCCGGTCACGGTGTCGTGGATATGCCCGAATTCCTGGAAAAGATAAAAACAGATCTGGCGGGAGCGTTTGATGACGAGCATTTCGTAAACGCCATGTCTTCCGGTCTGATTTACCTGGATAAAAAAGCGATGAAAACCAAAAAAGTAACCCTGGATGAGGTTCAGGAGGTGATTCGTGGTACGATCAGCCGGATGCCTTATGTGTCCAATGTGGTTAGTTTGAGAAAGTTGAACCAGGAAACATTGACCGATTACCAGAGCGCGCTTTCTGTGAATGATTACAATCCCAAGCTCAGCGGAGACTTTCTGCTGGTGATACGTCCGCAGTGGATAGGCCGGGGTAAAGTTGGTACCATTTCTACCTTGTTGCGTATACTCCAGCCCGGCGGATCCATAGGCAAAATCATCGGCGAAGCCATAGCAAAATAACTTCTCCTGATAATAACTGCAAAATTGATTTGGCAGGGTAAGATAACAGAATCGTAACCTCTGGGAGGTTGAATGACCGGCGTATAATTAAAGATAGTAAAATTTTCTGAAAAAGGCAAGCGTTTGCAACCCGCCACCGAAACCAGGCACCCCTCTCCTGGCAGGAGGGCCGGGCCGGCGATCCGGGGGTGAGGTAAAAGCTACCCGAACCGCCGTCGCCGCCGCTGCGGTCAATAAAGACCGCCGGGATTCGCCGGTACCGAATTTCGCTGCGGGTTACTCTTTTATAAGCTTAAACGAATTTCCCTTTGTCGTTTTTAAAATATAAATGCCGGCGGGCAAAGTAGAAATATCAATGTCCTCCCTGGCTTGCGTCCGGTGAATGGTTTTGATTATTCTTCCGTGGCTATCAGCAAGTACTGCTGAATTGTCCGGGTGCTCCTCCCAGTCGAGGGTGACGCTGTTTTGGGCCGGCACCGGGTAGAGAGACATGATTCCGGCGCCCGGCAACCTTACGGATATCAGCCTCGAATAGGAGCTTTGCCGGTCGGTTTCTATTATTCTCAGCCGGTAGTAGGCCAGTTTCCCGGTGTGAGCCTGCTGGTCGGTATAGCTATATTGAGTGTTGGCCAGCGCGTTGGCGGGAAGTTCGGCCAGCGTGACAAAATTTCGTGCGTTATCGCTGTATTCCACCCCGTACGCCTGAATGTTCTCCTGCGCTGCAACCTTCCAGGTCAGGTGCACCTTGTTGAGTTCGGCTGGCCTGCCCTCAAAGCTGAGCAGCCGTACGGGCAAGGGTGACTGGGTGGCCGTGCCGGCAAAAAAGCCGCTGAACTCTTCGACGTCTACTGTGACTTCCCATCGTTCCGATGTGCTGTTCCAGGTGATGCCATTGGTAACGGGGGTGAGCGTAGTGCGATCTCCGGTGTAGCTGGACGGATCCCCGCTCCCGTCGCCGCTACTTCCATGAAACTGGTAAATACGTAAGTTGGCGATTCTGGCGTCTTCTTCTGTCGGTTCGCCCTGCCCGGTCGGAAGCCAGGCATCGGGCGTAACGAGTAAATTGAAGTTGTCGAAGTCGGTTTGTGTGAAGTACAATGTAATTCTTGCTGTGCGCGTGCTATTGTCCGGGTTGATATCGTAGTGCCTTTGCACGTAGAAAGCGTCGTTAAAGCTTTTTACCTTGTTGTCCACCCAGACTTTAGCGCTTACATGACCAGTCAGATTGCCGGGGGCCAGCGTCAGGATCTCTTCATGACAGGTTGCTGAAGTGATGAAGGTATGTGGAGTGTCTGAGTCAAATTCGTAGGTACTTTGTCTTCCGTTTCCTGCCAGGGGACGGACGTCGGGCGATTGGTCTGACTGGAATTCGTATGCGCCCGCATCAACCGTTCCCTGGTTAATCCTTCTATAGCCTGCAAGGTCAGTCTTCACGCCCGTGAGATCGGGTAACCCGCCCGATTCATAGAAGCTGTTGTCTCCGAGGCCGATCGCAGGGCTGCAGGCCTGCAGGGAAAAGTCCCCGGTCGAAGGATCATAAAAAAGCGGGTCTTCATCCAGGTTGTTTCCACCATCGAGTCCAAAGTAATCGTCCCATGCGGCGCCGCTTCCGCCACTCCCGCCAACGATACTGTTCGAAATCACAAGGGAGAGCGGATCGAAGTAGTCGAGTTCAATTAGCATCTCGGGTATCCCGGACTCAGAGAAATTATCGTAGATGATACTGTTTGCTATCCGGTTTTGTCCGCCGACCAGGGCGACTCCATTGCTGCCCGAAAGGCTCAAGTTTCTGGTAACTGTAGCGTTAATTAAGCTGAGATTGGAGCCGACACTGGTAATTCCGCCTGCAAGCAAGTAAGAAAAGTTGTGAAACACATTGATGTTGTGGAGGAGTAAATCCCCGGAAATGGACAAAAGTCCGCTCCCGAAAAGACCCATGTTTTTCACAATAGTGACATTGGAAATTTCCATTTTCGGGGCAAGGACCGTCAGGCCGGAACCCATGACGATCGGTATCGTCACATCGTTGATGAGCAGGTATGCATTGAGAAATGACTCCTCCGGGTCGTCCCCGCTTTCTCCGTAAAGTAGCGACAGCTGGTGTATGTCCTTCACCGTAAACCCGTCCAGGACTGCCCCTTCCATGTCTCCCACTGCGTAAACCAGGCCGAATGCGTTGTTTTCTATCCCGGCTGGAGCTTCTTCCTGTTCAAAAATCGTGTCAAAATCGAAATCCTCATCGTCGTCCGGCAGATCTGCGCTCAGTATGCTGGCGTTTTGACGTTTGCTTAAGTCTCTTTGATCCAGCGTGCTTTCATCTCCTTTGAAGCCACCGTACATTTTCACATCCCTGACCATTAAAAACGCGTTGGCCCTGTCTGACGGATTGTCATCGGAAAGATCATCGGCACGGTAGCGCGGATGATAAACGCCTCCCGCTACCCAGATTTCTTTGATTTGAGGATTCAGTTGTGCCGCAAACATGGCGTCGGCGACTTCGCCGACGGCGTTGGCCCAACTGCTACCGTTCTTCGTTCCGGCGCCATTCTTTTTTACATAGATACGGCCGTCGGCGGGAGATAAACCGGAAACCAGTGTACCGTAGAGACTTTCTATTGCCCCCAGATCTACCGTTCCTTTGTATATGCGCGGGGTCCCGTACAGGTCTGTGGCAATGTTGCTCAGGTTGGGGAGCTCCGTCGGATCAAAATAAGCGTTGTTCCCCGTATTCAGCGCGGGGCTGGCAGGCGAAAGTGCGAAAGAACCCCGGGCGGAGTCAAAGAATTTTGGATCCGTGTCCAGGTTGTGACCGTTGTCGTTTCCGAACGAGGCATTCCAGGAAGTACTCCCCCCGCTTCCCTGAATAAGGCTGTAGGAAAATGCCGGGGCTGCTCCTCCTGTGAGGCTTAAAGAAGGGTTGGCTTCGATGCCATTGCTGTAAACGATGGTATTCCGTACCCGCGGGTTGGTAGCCCCCCCGCTGAAATAGAAGGCGGCGGCCTCTCCTTCCGGGTTATCCGTGGTGTTTCGGGCGATGGTGGCGTTGGTGATTACGCCGCCGGAATGGCTGAAATAGATGCCTCCGGTGTGCGATTGGTTAAAGACAACCAATGCACCCGTTATCACAGGAGAGGAGAAAGAAGAATATAAGGCCGCACCGGATGTTGCCTGGTTATATTGAATGACAACATTTGTAAGCATGGGCGACGATTCAGCTGCGATAATGCCGCCACCCGAATTTCGGTCTATGTCGTAATCGCCTATTGTCAACGAAGAAGATCCGTTTGCATTTCCACCTTCAATGATGACGCCGTCTAAGACTGCGCTCCCTACGTCACCGGCAGATACAACTACATGGTAGGCGTTTTCGTTGGTATTCGAATAAAGATCTTCAGCGCTCCCGTCGTCCATGGCAAAATCGCCGGATAGGATGGTGCTCCCAAGCAGTCCTGCCGTACCGGAAACAGAGCCGAAGGCATTATCAGGTCGTAGGAAGCGTTCCTCTAAGGACGTTTCAAAACCCTGGAAGCCGCCATATATTTTTACGTTGTTTACTAAAACAAATGCATTATCGCGGCTTGTACCGGGTGCGGAGTTGACGTTATCTGCAAGGTAAAGCGGGTGGTATATCCCATAGGCCACCCATATCTCGTCGACGCCCCCATTGTTGGCGGCATGGCGAAGCGCATCCGATAGCTCAACGTAAGCATTTTCCCAACTGGTGCCGTCGTTGGCGCCATCGTATACGTTCTGGTCAACATACAGAACGGATGTGGCCGCGATACGGGCGGAAGATTTTACACTTTTCCTTCGGGCCGTAATTGATTCTTTCCTCAAAGCCTTCATTCCGGCGACAGTTTCCGGAGACGGCGCGTTCCGGCGTGACCCGCGGTGCGTGTTTGCCGTCTCTCCCAGCGTGTTTGTGCGGAGAAGGGGTGAATTCAGTGTTTCTTTCAGATTGCCCATCCACTGTTGGTTGCCGGGCTGCTTCGCGCCGAGCCAGCCGGCCCCTTGGGACTTGTTTAACCCCGGGCTTTTCAACGCGTCCGTTGTGCGGGTTGTCTGCGCCTGCGAATGCACAACGAAACTGAGGCAAAATGAGGCTAAGATGGCCTTAAGTGTGAAGTTCCTGATTCTCATAACGATTGTGGGAATGGGTTGGGACGAATTGTTACTCATTTGAATCTGTGGCGGCTTCGTGCGGCATACGCAGCCCGCTCCTCAGCTTTTATGTGCAATGCGCCTGCAAAGTACGGGAATTTCTTAGAAAAACATTTTTGAAGGGCAATCAACCCGTGATGACTTCAACCCGAAATGACAGTTTTTTTTCCGTGTCGGCCGTATTCCCGGTGTTTCACAACCTGCACGCCCGGATGATCTGTAACCGGGTGCAATGTGAAGGACCTGGATGCGTTTGATCATCTCCGGGCAAAATACGTATTGATCGGAACGGGCGTGCCGGATTATCCGGCGATCATCGGCGAATTGAAGCGTCAGCATTTTACCGGCCCGGCTTGACTACCTTGCCCGGGCGGCAGGGAGGTGTGCAGTAGTCCCCCCGGGTCGGGACAATGAGCGACTGACTATACTACATTCACCTTTGCAGGTGTGAAGTTCTTCCGGTAATCCCCGGGGGAGATGTGTTTTATTTTTTTGAATTGCCTGTTGAAATTTGAAATGTTATTGAAGCCCGAAAGGTAAGCCACCTGCGCAATGTTTTCATTCCCCTCGGCCAGGAGTTTGCAGGCATGACCGACCCTGACCAGCGTCAGGTATTCTTTAAAGGTGAGCCGGTACTGTTTTTTGAAGTAGCTGCAAAACGTGGTCTGGGCCATATTTGAGACCGACGCCATCTCTTCCAGCGAAAGGTCCCGGTCGAAGTTTTTCAGGATATGCTCCGTGATCCTGCTGCGCCGGTCGTAGCTGCTGACGGGTACGTTCTCTTCAAAATTGGGACTGGCCAGGAATTCCTGGTCCTCGGTTGAGCTGCAAAGGATATCGAATATGGTCAGCAGGCCGGCCAGCCGGCGTATCCCGTTCATGCAAAGCATTTCCTGCATCAGCGGTGCAATCCGTTCCTGCTTTTGCCCGGTGATCACCAGCCCGCGCCGGGTATAGCTGAGATAGGACCTGATCATCTCCATTTCAGGAATCTGCCAGAAGCACTCGCCGACAAAATGCTCGGCAAACTGGATCACCAAAGCTTCGGCCATGACGTCGGATGCGGCCGCCGGGTTTTTCTCGCTGATATAGATATGAGGAAGCCACGGCCCCATAAAAACAAGATCCCCTTCCCGGAAATCACCTATGTGATCCCCGACAATCCGCTGCCCGGTGCTCTGTGTGATCAGCACCAGTTCATACTCCGGGTGATGATGCCACGTACTCGGAAAAACAGGACCGTATTCACGGAAGAAGATGAACGACTTGTCGATCTCCTGTGGCAGTCTGTTTTCAGTGGAACGCATTGACGGTTTTGTATGGACGTTGTGAAATGGTAACTGCATTTACCATATTGGTATTATGTTATGGTAAATTAGTACAATAAAAGTATAAAAAAATAGTAGAGCCGCGAAAAGATGCCTTCTAATTTTGTAAAACAGATGGAGGGGAGGTAAATGGACGTGAAACGGTAACACAATGACCGCGGATGAAAAAGCTGAGCATAGCATTTGACAAGAAGTTTGCCGGACCGATTTCGCTGGATGAGGCCAGTACGCTGATGGACGGGCTTCCGAGGAACGGGATAAATGAAATTCCCTGGCCATCGCTTCCGCCCCGGCCTGAAGCAATGTTTGCAGCCGTACACAGCGGCCTGTGTTTTTTTCTGAAGTACTACGTAACCGAAAGCCAGGTGGGGGTGATGCACCGGGAAATCAACGCCCACGTTCACAAGGACAGCTGCGTCGAGATTTTCATCGGGTCAAAGGGAGAAAACGGGTACTACAATTATGAGTTCAATTGCCTGGGTGTATGCGCTGCCGGGTATGGTACCGGGCGGCACGGGCGAACGGAGCTGCCGGTAGATGTGATCAGGAAGATCCGGGCGAAAAGCGCGCTATGTGCGGACGGCAGGCCGGGTATGTCGCCCATCTTCTGGGAGCTGACCCTGGTTTTTCCCGTGGAGGTGTTCTGCTTTCACCGGTTGGACTCCTGGAAAGGATTGCTGTGCCGGGGCAATTTCTATAAGTGCGGCGACGAACTGCCCCGGGTACACTATCTTTCATGGAACAATGTAATTTCTGATTACCCGGATTTTCACCGGCCGGAGTTTTTCGGTGAGATTTCTTTCGAATAGCCGAAAATCATTTTGACCGCAGGCAGGTAAGGAGGCCGGTATTTTTCCGGCGGGGAAGGGCATGTACGTATATAGCATTCCGTTGTTTGATGCAGCAGACACTGCACAGATTCCGCTTATGCCGTGTCCTGTACCGGCGGAAACAGGCTGTTACGCCATCGCGGCCGGGGCGCCTGGGCCGGGCACCGGGTAAAATTCCATATAACCATAAAACCCATAAAATGTAAGCATATGAAACAGTACATCTATTATGCATTCCGGACCCTTCACCGATATCCGGTGCGGGGCACCTTTGTTTTGCTGCTCTTTTTCGGCGCCGGGCTGTTTCCCGGTGCCGGATTTGCCCAGCAGCCTGCCGCAGCTTCCGGGTTGGTTGTAAAGGGTAAAGTAACCGGCAGCAAGGACAGCGAAACCCTGGTCGGCGTCAGCGTATTGGAAAGGGGGACCAACAACGGCACCGTTACCAACGTCAACGGCGAATATTCGATCAGCGTAAGCGCAGGCGCACACCTGGTTTTTTCTTTTATCGGGTATACTCCGGAGGAAATCCCGGTCAACGGCCGCTCAATCCTGGACGTCGTGCTTAACGAAAGCAGTCAAAACCTGGAGCAGGTGGTAGTCATCGGGTATGGCGCCCAGAAAAGTACCGAAGTCACCAGCTCCATTTCCAAATTGACGCTCGCCAACATCGACCTGCGCCCCAACAGCCAGATAGACAAGGCCATGGTCGGGAAGATAGCGGGAGTGCAGGTCCAGGAAGTGAGCGGAAGGCCGGGACGTGATCTCGCCGTCAGGGTGCGGGGAACAGGCTCGATTTCCAACTCCAATTCTCCCCTGTACGTAGTGGATGGCTATCCTGTCAGTTCGGGACTGGACCTCATTAACCCGAATGACATAGAATCCATCGAGGTGTTGAAGGATGCTGCTTCCGCTGCCATATACGGCTCGCGTGCTTCCAACGGCGTGGTCCTGATCACGACCCGGTCGGGAAAAAGCGGGAAGCCGACCTTTAGCCTGGACGCCCAGTTCGGCCTGCAGAAACGGTTCAGCAGGGTGGATGTTTTGAACAGGGACGAATACATTGATTTTGCCATTGAAGAAAGAAACAACAGCTGGATCCTGCGGGGAGGAAAAGCCACGGATCCCAACGAGCTGCGCGCCAGCTCTGCCTACTGGATCGATCCCCTGTGGCTGACCGATCCGGGATCTTTCCCGGATCACGATTGGCAGGATATCGTCGACAGGACGGCCCCGGTACAGAGTTACCAGCTTTCCGCATCCGGCGGGACCGAAAACCTGAAATACTATGTATCCGGTAATTATTTTGACCAGAAGGGAATAATTTTAGGTTCGGACTATAAGCGGCTTTCGTTCAGGGCCAATGTGGAAGCAAAGGCGTCCAGGATTTTCACCCTGGGTATGAACCTGGGCGTAAACGGGATCACAACCAATGACTCCGACGGGGACGGGACCGAAGGGCCCGTCATCCAGTCGATAAGGGTCGCGCCGATCGTCGGATTGGACCAGCAGACCCAGAAAGGCGGATACTATCAGTATCATGCTGCTTTTATGCTGAACCCTGTC
>JBEBSO010000064.1:0-10987 GCA_040394275.1 Telluribacter sp. | reverse complement strand
CTCTGGTTGAGGATCGGGGAGGGAATCCCCACGATCAGCTTGTGCCTGAAGCCCGGCTTGCCCAGGATCTTCTTCTGCTCCCCGATGCATTGATCCAGCGCCGAAAATGCCTTGTCCTTTTCAAACTTCCGGTCGAGCAGCCATTCCCACTCCTGCTTGCGGGCATTCTGCTTGTCATATCCCGGGGCATAGTTGCGTCCTTTCCCTTGAATTCCAGGAAAAGAAACCCGTCAAATAACCAGTTGGTCTCCCCTTTCCGGTTGGTATGCACCACGTAGGGCAGGAACTGGTCTTTCGTCCATTCCATCGGCCTGTGCACGCCCCCCTGGTAAATAAGTACCGCATCCGCGATGTCCGTCTTGCCGTACTGCGCCTTCGGCTGGAGCGCCGCAAGTACGAACAGGTGTATAAGCAACAATCTGATTTTCATCTGTCTAAAAAGTTTAAAGAGTTCTAAAAGTTCTATCGTTGAACTCGTTGAACTATTGAACTAAAATAACTCCGGAACTTTGTGTTCCGGAGTTGGCTGCCCCTCCCCTATTGAATGCTGCCGATATCGACGCAATCAAACTCGTAGGCCGCCACGCTGCCGTTGGTGACCAGTACATACATGACCATTTTGTACCCGTCTTCCGATACCTTCAGCAATACGTCGCCCGTCAGGTTCCCGTTGGCGGCAGATGAGATCAGCGGTGATTTATACACCATCACGCCGGCATACCCGGCGGAGCCGGGCGCTGTCGAAAGCGCGGTCGGGTCTGTGACGTCATACAGGAAAGCGTTCCCGTTCAAATTGGCGATGCTGACGGCAGCGAGGTAGCCGGCCTTGTTAAAACCGGCCAGGTCCAGGCTATGATTGGCAGTATAGCCCGAAGCCGCGAGGTTTACCTGTCCCAGGACCGCGCCGTCTGAGCTGCGCATGTATACAAAATCGCCGGGATATCCCGAGACAAACAGGTTGTCCGTCACATTGGTCCCCTCGGAAATGGCATCGGCAGACAAAGTCCATTTATTGGTCCCCGGGTAGGTGATTTTGACCGGTGTCTGCGAAAGCAGGACGCCGTCCTTAACCTGCCATCTCAGAATGGTATTGTTGGCGTTGCTCGCCCCCATAAAGATCAGCGCGTCCCTGCTCAGATCGCCCCGGATGGAAAACTTACGACCGGCCTGCCCTCCCGTTATATCCGATTTCCATTCGATAAATTTGACCGGGGCGGCATCCGCCGCATTCTTCCATTTGTAAACGTACAAAGTCTGGCCGGCTGCCGTAATGAGGTTGGAGATCAGGATCTGCCCGGCCTCATCGCTGGTGGCAAAAAAGTTCATAAACTCCCGGGTCTGTATTTCCCCCATTACCTGCGTGCCGGAAAAGTCCCCGGTGAAACGGTCCAGGTACTTGTTGGCGGCATTTCTCGTATTGACAAGCAGGTGTTTCCCGGAAATGGCCAGGGAGGTCGTCAGGTGATCGGTGTCGTTGATTCCCAGCTCCGCAAGTTTCCGGGTCCACAGCAGCCTTGCGCTCTCTTTCCTGAGACCCGCGGCAATTTTCTGCGGCGTCACCGGCTTCACGGTATACTGCACCTTCGTTCCGTCCTCGGCAGTAACCGTATACACCACCGGCCCGGAGAAATCCTGTGCCAGGGACGTATCCGGGGAGATGGTCGCATGGGGGGACAACGTGAGCCTGGGCTTCTGGCCGGCAAGGGATATTCCGCCCGACACCAGGCCTATCACCCTGCGGGATTCTACCAGGTACCCGACCTGGTTCACGCCGGGAAGCTCAAAGCTCCGGATCAGCGCCTCAGAGCTCCTCCTGACCTTCGCCACGACAAAGAGCTTTTTCTCAGACCCGTCCTCCGAGCGCAGGGTAATCGCGACCGGCCTGGACAGGTCCATGATCCCGTCTGCGCCGCTGATCGAAGCGGGCGGATTGACTTGCAGCCTCATCTTTGTTATGTCCGAAACATGGTCCGACTCTTCCGGGTAGTGGGAAGGCACGACAATCTTCAGGGTATCGCCGGTATAGGGCGTCGGTGTTTCAGGGTTAAAGAAGCCTGATCCGTCGCTGAAAGTAGCGTATACGGCGCTCACGGTCGTCCGGGCTTCCGGGTAGGACTCCGAAGCGCGCTCGCAGGCATAAAAGCCGGCCGTAAGCCACGCGGTGCTTATCCAAAGTATCTTTTTGTTCATTAGATCTTCTGTTTTAGAAAAATGCAAATTTCCCCGCCTACAACCAGAACTTCAGCTCCACCGATGCCTCCTTTTCCTTGCCTCCCGAGGTATAGGTATAATTCAGGGTAAATGTCCCTTCGTTGGCCTGGTAAGCCGGGTTGAACGTCCCGGTATAAGTATTGGGCTTGCCGCCGGTATTTCTTACCTTGAATGCTTCCGAGCCGGGAGCCCCTGTTACGACCACTTCCCCGTTCTGAACGGTAAGGTGAATTTTCATCGCGCCTTCCGCCCCGTTGACCAGGACGGTATTGGCCGTAACCGACGAGGCCTTCACCTCCTCGTCTATCCGGGCTTCCGGGCTGGAGCTGCCTGCCTGGTAAACCCGGCCGTAGGCCTTGTAGGTGCCTTCAAAGACATTCCTGTAACGGGAAAAGGTCAGGAATACCGTATTCTTGGTCTCCAGGATATCCGCTGAGCCGGACACGCTCCTGATTTTGACCGGGAGCACAAACTTCCTGCCTGTAAACGCCTCGTCAATATTTCTCAGGTATATTTTAAAGGGCTTCCGCTCATCCGCAGCCCCGAATTCCACATTGTTCCCGGGGATCGTATAGTACATTTCAGGAAGCAGCTGATAGCCTGCGTTGTCCCGGAGAAAATCACCCGCTACGGAAGGATCCGCCTGTACGTCGACCGTTACCTTCGACTTCTGGTTGATGCCCGAGCGGTATACGCCGAGCTCGTAAACCGATTCTCCCAGGAGGGGAGTAAGCGCCACCGCACCCGACCGGGTCAGGTAAACCTTGCTTTCCACTTCGACCAGGTCCAGCCCGCTCTCACACGATGAAAGGAAAAGGGCCGGTACAGCAATCAAAAATGCCCAAAATCTGCTTTTTATTCTCATGTGTTTATTTTCTGATTGATTTACATATTTATTCATACCTGTTGCCTGCCCGGCGACGAAAGGCATACCGCCTGAAGCCTGCCGGCTATGATCTACCAGCCCGGGTTCTGAACCATTTCGAAGTTCTTATCTACCTCGGACTGCGGGATCGGGAACAGGCACATTTTCCTGTCGAACACCCGGGTCTCAAACGCGACGCGCTTGTAGAAGCCGGTGTACTCGAAGCTGTTGGTGCCGGCTTCGCCCGCGTTGATATCCATACCCCAGAAGCGGCCGCCGTCTCCGTATTTTCTCTTGTAATCCTCCGCCGTGCCGGTATCGGGCGTATGGGCCACCCACCTCCTGCGTGTGGTATAGTACCTGTCCCCCTCAAAGCACAGTTCGATCTGGCGCTCCTTGATGATGTATTCCCGCTGCAGCTCTTTATTACCGCGGATTTCCGGGTTGGACACGAATACGCCGGGCACACCGGCCCGCTCCCGGATCATGTTCCAGTATTTTTCGATGTTGGCGTTGCCGGGATCGTACTCGTTCAGCGCCTCTATGTAGTTCAGCAATACGTTGGCATACCGGATATAGGTAAAATGACGCCCGATGTTGACATACACCCGGTCTCTCATGTTGCTTTGCGGATCTGTGTTCTTCAACACCAGGTATCCGGTCCTGGGATAGAACGTGGACGCGCCGGATCCCCTCGAAAAACCACCGTAGTAGAGCTCCACACGGCCGTACCCGTTCTGCTGCTTCACCACCGTATTGCCTGTCGAGAAGTAATCTCTCTTGGCGATATCGGGAGGAAGCTGCGGGATGGGCCGCTTGTTGTACAGCACGAATGCATAGAAGCGGGGCTCACGGTTGGCGTACATGTTCCAGTCCCCGGGCCAGTGTCCCCAGGCTTCCCCGCTGCGGATGTCTTCGATCATCCGGACCCGGTCGGCGGCTAAGTCCAGGCTCCTGGGATTCCAGTTGCTCCCGCCCTGTGCAGCAAAGCCCTCCTCTACATAGCCCGACCCTTCCTCGTAGATTCCTTTTCCGTTCTTCATGAGGAAGGCGTCTATCACGCGCTGCGTAGGGGCCACGCCGCCCAGGTTGTAGGTACCCGGAGAGGTATGCACTTCCCAGGCATTCTGATCGAAGCCGGCACGGCCATAGATGATCTCGCAGTTCCACCTCTTCAGCGTCACATCCCTGACCGATTTGTAAGGGCTAAACGTCGCGCCGTCTCCGTTTTCATTGTTTTTGTAAAGCCGGATGTTGGCCGCCGGGTTGTTTTCCGCTATCTGGATGACGGCATAGCTCGCCTCCGCGGATCTTTTCCACTTGTTTTCGTCGTACGTAGTGCTGGCCAGGGCCTTGCCGTCCCTGTTTTTAAAACCGGCATAGTCGGCATTGCCGTTCCACTGGGGGCTGGCGGCAAAGAGAAACGCCTCGGCCTTCACGGCACGACACACCACCTTATTGGGTTTTCCCAGCCACTGCCTGTCGTTCTGCCAGTGCAGCGGCAGGTCTGCTTCGGCTTCATCCATCATCTGCGCGATGTACTCCACGCATTCGTCAAATGGCGCCCGGGGAAAATTATTCCAGTCCGCGCTGATCGGGAGCTCCTCCCTGATCAGGACGGCCGGACCGTACTGTTTCAGGATCTGGAGGTAATAGAAGCCCCGCAGGAATTTGGCTTCCGCCTTGTATTGCTTTTTAAGGTCACTGCTCAGCTCTCCGCATTTGTCTACGTTGTTTTCAAACACGAAAGACGCCCGTATCGCCTTGTAATAAGGCGTCCACAAGTTGTAATACCCGGTGCTCGGGTTCCAGTTGCCCAGGTTGATGTTGTAGGTCGGGTAAACGTTCCAGGTCAGGTCGACCTCATCCGACAGGCCCAGCCACGGCGCGTCATTGTGAAGCAGCGGCATCGGCATCTGGGAATAGACGTTGTAAAGGTATTTCTCGGTCTCTACCCGTGAGCTCCAGATCATGGCATCCGTCTTCATATCATCGGGCTGCTTCTCCAGAAACTCGCAACCTGTCATGATGAGCGTGGAGGAAATAAGCCCCGCAAATAATATTTTTCTCATATCTGTTTCTTATTTGTTTAAGGTCAGACGGAGCAATTCGCCCCCGGCTCCTTTCACCGCCTGATGTTTTTCCTGCTTGTTAAAACCTGGCCCTGACGCCGACATTCATTTTACGCTGCAGCGGGTAGTTTCCCCCGTTGCCGGTCCCTGTTTCGGGATCCCACATTTTCCATTTGGAGAAAATGGCCGCATTGTTGGCCAGGGCATAAATCCGCAGGCTTTTAACCCTGATATTGGACAGCAGGTCCGGATGCACGTTGTAGCCCACTTCTACATCCGCCAGGCGCAGGAAGCTGCCATTGTACAGCTTCTTGGTAGAGTTCTGCCAGTTGTTGGCGGAAGTTCCGTTGAACAGCCGCGGGTACTGGGCATCCTGGCGGGGGTTGTCTACCGTCCACCTGTCCAACGCCTGCACAAACAGGTTTCCTTTCCCGACTCCCTGGTTGAACGGGATATACGCACCGCCCAGGGCATAGGACACCCGGGCCTGCCCCCTGAAAAATACACCGATATCAAACCCCATGTAATCCACCTGCGCACCGAAGCCGTAGTTGATCTCCGGAAGATTCGAATACCCGATGGGTACTTCGTCATCGATGGTGACCACCCCGTCCCCGTTGGTGTCGTGGTACTTGATATCGCCCGGCCTTACGGCTCCGAATTTCTGTTCCGGGCTGTTGGCAATATCGTGCTCATCGACAAAATACCCCAGGGCGATCAGGCCGAAATTCTGGCCGAACTTATGACCGGTACGCATCCGGTAAGGATAGTTTTTGGGCGCCTCATCCTGGGAGATGATCTTGTCCCGCGCATAGGTAATGTTACCGTACACCCTGATTCCGCCCTTTGAAAAGCGTTTGGTCAGCTCAGTAGTCGCGTCAATCCCGTGATTGCGCATTTCCCCGATATTGGCAAAAGGAGCGGAAGACACCCCGGCAATGTCGGGAAGCGAGCCCCGCTGCACAAGGATATCACTGCGGGTTTCGCTGAAGTAATCCGCCTCCAGCGACACGGCTCCGCCCAGCATAAGCAATTCGAAGCCGATGTTACGCTTCAGCCCTTTTTCCCAGGTAAGATTCCGTACGCCGATCCTGTTTTCGCCTGTTCCGGGATAGGATATCGCGTTTTCGCCGAAGCTATAGCCGCCCAATCCGCCTCCGTAGATAGAAAGGTAGCCGTAACGCTCCCCGTTAGGCAGGGCTTCCGACCCCACCAGGCCCAGCGATCCCTTGATTTTCAACACATTGATGGTCTTCTTCAGGTCGGCAAAAAAGGGCTCGTTGGAAACCAGCCACCCGGCCGCCACTGCAGGGAAAAGACCAAATCTTCTGCCCTTGGGGAAGTTTTCGGATCCGTTGTACCCCAGGTTAAACTCGGCAAAATATTTGTCGTCATAGGCATAGGTGGCCCGCGCAGCAATCCCCTGGCGGCGATACGGCAGGGAAAGTATGGCCGATGCGGCGTTTCCGTTGATGTAGTCCCGGTGGTAGTACATGAACATCCCTCCTACCCTGTGCTTTTCGCCCAGCAGCTTGTCGTAGAGAAGCTGCGCCTTCAATTCTTTCGCCCGGTTGCTGGACAGGTTCCGCGAATAGCCCAGGAACTCCGCGCCCACCTCGTTTTGCTTCACCTGAAGATCGCCTGTTTCCGGATCCCTTCCCTGCACCATATAGGTAGAAGAGAACTTCCTTCTCATGATCGAGGTCAGGTTGTAGGCATCAAAAGAAAAGGAAAACTTAAACTTCAACCCGTCCGCAATAGATTTCAGATCCTGGTTCAGTGAAATCTGGCTCATAAACTGGTTCCTGAACTCAGTATCGAACCCCGACCCCATCAGCCGCTCTACCGGGTTCTTCTCCCCTACCTGGGTAGGAGCGCCCCAGCCAAAAATGTCGTTTTCGTAGACATCCTTCCCGATCGGCACCCGCACCGGGTTGGAGATGGGTGTCGCCAGAAACGACCAGTAGAACAATTCCCCGGCCGTGCTGTAGCTGGTGCCGTAGATATCCCCTCCTACGCCGGGCGTATGAAGGTCGGTCAGGCTTCCCCCTACTTCTATGTCCAGGATAGTGCTCTTGGTCAGCGATACATCAATGTTTGAGCGGAAGTTATACCGCTGCAGGTTCATGTTCGACTTGTATTGCGTAGCCGGGTTGTTGCGCAGGTTCCCGGATTCGTTCATGTACCCGAAACCCACGAAATACCTCGCCACTTCCCCGCCTCCGCGAACATTCAGCGTAGTCTGGGTGTTGTTCGAATATTTTTTATAGGTTTCGTCAAACCAGTTGACGTTCGGGTACAGGTACGGGTCTGAACCATCCCTGATTTTCCCGATCGCCTCCGGCGAATAGTTTTCGCGGCCAAACGCCTCGTTGTAAAGCGTCGCATAGTCCGCACCGTTCAGGAATTTCGGCAGGCTGGGCAGGTCCGAGACGCCGTGTTCCATTTTCAGCTCGATGACCGGCTTCTGGGCCACCCCTTTGCGGGTGGACACCAGGACCACCCCGTTGGCTGCCCTTACCCCATATACGGCCGTCGCGGAAGCATCCTTCAGGATGGAGACGGATTCAACCTCCTCCACGGACAGGTCCTGCATATCCCGCTCCACACCGTCCACCAGGATGAGCGGGGAACGGTTGGCGCTGAAGGTAGATATACCCCGTATCCAGATTCCCCCGTTGTCATTGCCCAGCTCCCCGGAACGCTGCACCACTACCGCTCCCGCCATACGCCCGGCCAGTGCGTTGGTCAGCGACCGTGTGGGACCCTTGATGTCATTGACGGCTACGGTCGAGATCGCACCGATGACGCTGGCCCTGCGCTGAACCCCCATCCCGACGACCACCGCCTCGTCCAGCGCGCTCACGTCTTCCTGGAGAATAACATCAATCCCGTCCTTTTTACCGACAGTTATTTCCTGGTCGAGAAAGCCCATATAGGAAAACTTCAGGATTTCCCCTTCGCTGGCCTCGATCACATAGTAGCCCTGTGCATCTGTTATCACACCCCGCATCGTTCCCTTCACCAGTACCGTCGCCCCCGGAAGGGGCTGTCCCTTTGCGTCCAGAACCTTTCCCTTTATCTGGATGAGCGCCTGTACACGCTGTACGCGGCCTCTCTGCAGATCGGTTTTTGCCCCGGTTGCTGCCAACGGCACTGTCATACACCCCGTCAGCAGGAGATAGTATACAGGCCGCCAATTCGTAGAGATAAAAATTTTCATCAAGTTAAACAGGTTTGTTAGAAAAGTTAAAAAAGAATAAAGTCCGGGTTTTACAATATTATTTTTTCATTATGAAAAAACTTGGTACAATATTTTATTATATACGATGTAAATAAAATAATTAATTATTAAGTTAACAAAATAAAGGCTTATTTATTTTAACATAGTTAAAAACAGGCACGGCATAGCAAATTAATTGTGTTAGGTGGATGGTGTCCCGCTCTACAGCGCTGCTGCAGAGCGCCTTACCTCATTTCCCGGAGGATTTGTACCCGTTCATGCCAAAAAAAATGAGGTAAACATAGCAGAGCGCCGGCAGCATAAATGCGATCTTCCAGTCAAAATGATCCGCAAGCCATCCCTGCCCGAAGGAAACGACGGCCCCTCCGGCAATCGCGGTCGAAAGGATCCCGGATGCCTGTGCGGTGTACCGGCCCAGGCCTTCCACCGACAGGGAAAATATGGTGGCAAACATGACCGAATTGAAAACACCTACGCCTATCATGCTCCAGGCAGCCAGGGAGCCGGATGCCAGGATGGACACCGTAATCAGCAAAACGGCGCCGAGCCCGCAGAAAACCAGCACGCGCGACGCCCGCACCGCTTTCAGTATCAAGGCGCCGGCCAGGCGGCCGGCCAGCATTCCTCCCCAGTAAAAAGCAACAAAGCTGTTGGCCTCCGCTTCCGGGATGGCCAGCGTATCCGAAATATAATTGGTAAGAAACGAGCCTATCGACACTTCCGCTCCTACGTAACAGAAGATGGCCCAAACCCCCAGCCTCAGGTTTCTGAAGCGGAATATGGCCCGCCTTCCCGGCTGGCCGTGCTCCCCGGCTTCCTGCTGCACCCCCACCCGCGGAAGAGACAGCACGCTGATGATGAGCGCGATGGCAAGAAGCGTGAGCCCGATGCCGGTATAAGGGCCGATAAGCGCCCGGCTGGACGCCGCTTCCGAAGGAGCCAGGATCAGGCTCGCTCCGAACAACGGGGCCAGCGTGGTACCGGCAGAGCCTACCCCCTGGATCAGCGCCAGGCGCGAAGAAGCCGTTTCGGGCGTACCCAGCATCGTAATGTAGGGATTGGCGGCCACCTGGAGCAGCACAACCCCGATGGCCAACACAAACAGGGCGCCCAGGAACAGGAAATACTCATGCATCAGCGCCGCCGGAACAAACAGGAAGGCGCCCGCTGCCGCCACTACAAAACCTACCACCATGCCCTTTTTGTACCCCACGTTCTCCACGATCCTGCCCGCCGGTATCGCCATAAGACCATAAGTAATGAAAAAATAAAACTGGACCAGGGCCGAATCCATATATGTAAGCCGGAAGCCCTTTTTGAACAGCGGGATCAGCGTATCGTTCAGACAGGTAATAAAACCCATCATGAAATACAGGGCGCCCAGGCATATCAGAGCCAGTGTGTACCGGCTGTACCCGGGCTGCCCGGTACCTGGCGGGGAGGGCTGGAAAGGGATCTGGGCCATAAGCTCGCAAAGAGAGTTGTAATCAGAAGCTCAATTTATAAAACCTTATCAAACCGTGTGCAGGCGCCTGCTCTTCTCTTCGATTTCCTCCAGGGTCTTCCAGCATTGGAACAAGCCCCGCGGCACATGGAAGCATCCCTTCCATTTGCCGCCCTTCAGGGGAAGCAGCACCTCTCCCCTCCTGTTCAGGTACCCGAACCACTCCCCGTTGACAGGATCCGGGAAATGCTTCCACGTATAGTCATGCACCCGCCCGAACCACTGCCAGCACTTTTCGTTGCCGGTATGCAGAAACCCTTTCAGCAGGCTGATCAGCGTCTCGACATGGACCCACCACAGCTTCTGGTCCCATTCCAGCTGCTGCGGAGGATGGCCCTTTACATCCAGGAAATAAAATATCCCGCCATATTCCCGGTCCCAGCCGTATTCCAGGATCTTCAGCGTCAGCTCCGTCAGCTCCGTCATCAAACCGCTGTCTTCCTGCCGCCGGGCAAGGTCCATCAGGAACCACATGGCTTCCAGGCCGTGGCCGGGATTGACCAGGCGGCCCTCAAAAGAGTCCGAAAACGACCCGTCCGGCGCTACATGCTCCAGTATGAGCCCCTGATCTCTTTTATAAAACTTGTTCATCACCGCACTGATCCCCCGGTCGATCGTCACCGTAACCAGCTCAGGCTCCAGCAGGGTCTCCAGCTCCAGCACCAGGTTACAAAGGATCATCGGCAAAGCGAAACCTTCCAGGGGCCTGGTATTTCCAAAGGCTTTGTTGTAGCCCCCCTTCGGGTTTTCCATCCTGGACAGGATGTTGTGAAAGGTTGTCTGGGCAATATGCCGGTATTCCTCTTCGCCCGTCGCCACATAAAGCTGCCCGTAGGCCATCGCGGCAAAGCAGTCAGAGAATATATTGTAGGGGTTCGTCAGCGGCTGCCCTTCCCGGGTCAGTGAAAAGTACCAGTTCCCGTTTGCATCTCTCCCGTATTTCTTCAGAAACTCCGCCCCCTGAACGGCAAAGTCCAGCCACTCCTGCTTCCGCTCCACCTTGTTGTACAGCATCGCAAAGCACCATACCTGCCGGCACTGCAGCCAGATAAACTTGTCCGTGTCATACACCCCCCCGCTCCGGTCCAGGC
>JBEBSO010000063.1:0-11042 GCA_040394275.1 Telluribacter sp. | reverse complement strand
GTGTCACATAGCCCTGGGGCATGGGAATCAGCTCCGTAACAGGCGCCACGGCATTCCGGACGTACAGGGGCGCACTGGCCTTCATGTTGGCCAGCAGCTGCGGCGTCACGAGCGAGTTCATCAGCTGGAAGGACACATTGCGGTCGTTCCGGTTGGTCATCACTCCGCCCAACGCCGCCCCTACCCGGATCTGCATCCCCTCCCCTACGACAAAAGTCCGCACGTTGACCTGGTAGGGAAAATACACCGAGCTGTAATCAAAGTCCTTGATATAGTCGCTATAGCACGAAGTCATGAAAATGCCCAGTGCCAGAAATTTAAGTATTCTTTTCATAATCAGCAGTAATGTTTAATTCCAACCATCCCAACCTTCATTCTGAACCAGGTTACTCATCCTGAGTATCTCCGTATACGGGATCGGCAAATAGGCCGAGGTATATACGCGGGACTCTACCCGGCTGTTCAGATTGTACGTAAAGGTTCCGTTCTCAGCACGTACGATGTCCGCACCGTTCACTTCCTTGTTCAATTCGGTCAGCGTCGTAGACCAGCGGCGGATGTCATAGAAGCGCATCCCCTCAAAGCAGGTTTCGATCCGCCTTTCGTTCCTGATCAGGCTGTTAAAGGCTTCCTTTCCTTCTCCGGCGGCCTCCGCCAGGTAAGGATCGGTGGTGATACCCGGCAGACTGTTGTAGGTATTCCGCTTCCTGAGATACGCAATGGCGTCCCTGGCGGAAAGCCCGTATTTCGCCGCATCGGTAGGACCTGCCACCTGGTTGGCTGCCTCTGCAAAGGTCAGGCACATGTGCGCCCACCGGATAAAGAACTTGGCATGGGGCTGGCGGTTGATCACATTATCCGACCAGTTGAGCGCCATGTTGACGTACTTTTTGATATGGTAGTTGGTCAGGCTGTTGGTCGAAGATACCCCTGCCCTGTCTTTCCCGCCGTTTGACCAGTTTTCGAAAGTATACATGACCTCGCCCGTGTTGTTCCTCCGGGCGGCGGCAGTATTGTAAAAAATCACGCTGTAAAACCTGGGATCCCGGTTGACATACGGGTTTTGCGGGTTGTAGCCGCTTCTCGGGTCGGTAATCGGGTACCCGTTGGCCATCGGGAACGCATTGACCAGCTCCTGGGAGGCGCCGATCTGGCCGTTGCCCTGGAAGCCGCCCGGGTAGAATATCCGCTCCATCGCATCATTGGTGTTGGTATACCGTGCCGTAAAGATGATCTCCGGGGAATTGGGATTCAGCCAGTTGACACCGTCTGTAGGCTTGAAGCCGTTGGCTACCGCATCGGTGGTCAGTTTAAAATCCATCACCTTTTTCGCGTTGACCGCAGCGGAATCCCAGCGGGCGACCGCATTCGTGGGGTTAAACCGCGGGCTGGCCCAGGTCAGGTACACCATCGCCTTGAGCGCGACAGTAGTGATGCCGTCGAACCGGCCCCAGTATTTTCCCCCGGCGTACGCCCGGTCGGTGACATTCGGCACAAGGAAATCCCGGTGTGCGATGGGCAGATATTTGAAGGCCGAATCGCAGTCCGCTATGATCTGCTGCACGCACTCATCGTAGGTGTTGCGGGAACGGTTCATGTCCTGCCTTACATCATAGGGCTCCAGCACGATCGGGAATCCCAGCATGGCGCCGTTCGCACCCTTGCCGCCGAATTTCTGCAGCAGGTCCCACTGGTGCCAGGCACGCAGGGCAAAGGCCTCTCCCTGAAGCCGGTTGCGCACCAGCTCGTTAAAGCGGACATTGGTCAGGTACTTCGTATTGTAGCCTCTCCGGTCTTTCAGGAAGGTATTGACCAGGTTGATGGCCCGGTAAGCCCGGTCCCAGTAAGTCCGGAAGGGATCCTGGCTGGTCGTAATCGTACCGGTGGCGAGACGGCGCATCACATGGGTAGACACCGTAATGGCGGCGTCATCAGTCGCTCCGTCCAGGAAGGCCCCCTCGTTGTCGTTGTAATTGAGCGCTATCCCTTCATAGGCCTGCCCGACCAATCCCTGAACCCTTTCCTGGTATTTCCAAAGATCCTGGTCGGAAATATCCCCGTTGGGATACGGCTCCAGGAAGTTCGTACATGATCCTGCCAGCAGCGACAGGGCCATAAACAAGAATGCTATTTTTTTGTTCATAATCGATCTGAAATTAGAAGACAACTTTTAATCCTCCGGTAAATGTCCTGAACAACGGGTACACGGTAACGCCGGAATTGATGGATTCCGGGTCAACGTCCTTCACCTTGGAAATGGTCAGGAGATTGGCCC
Organism: Telluribacter sp.; assembly: GCA_040394275.1. Taxonomy (GTDB): domain Bacteria; phylum Bacteroidota; class Bacteroidia; order Cytophagales; family Spirosomataceae; genus JBEBSO01. Next base: position 8,767 of record JBEBSO010000063.1, on the reverse strand, counting down.
CTCTTACGAAAATCCGGATAGATTTTGAGCCGATGACATCGAGCTTGTCGCTTTGTATGGTATACGCGAGCTCTGCATTCTGTACTTTGAAGAAATCTCCCCTGGTGAGCCAGAAATCGGACATCAGGAAATTGTTGTTCACCTTCTCATAAGTCAGCCTCGGGTAATCCCCGCCTATGTTGTCTTTCACGAACCGGGAATAATTGTTGTCTCCCCAGCCGTTCCAGAAATATTTGTTGGTCCGGGCAATGTCAAAAAAGGCAGCCCCGGTCCCCAGCAGGGTCAGATCAAAATTCTTATAGCCCAGGTTTACGTGCAGCGCATAGCTCAGCCTCGGCATCGAATGACCGATCGCGCTGATGTCATTGTCGTCCACGACGTTGTCCCCGTTCATGTCCTTGTATTTCAGGTCGCCTTCACGAAGCGCTTCGTCATACAGCTGCGGCACCTGCTTCGTCTCCGCATCCGAGGCGAACTTGCCCAGGTAGGTCTGTCCCCAGTAGGTGTCGATGCCCGTTCCGATCCGGCTCTGGTAGCTGTTGCGGAAAACCGGCTCATCGTATTTGATCAGCTTTGTTTTCAGCGTACCCAGGTTACCGCCGAAGGAATACCGGAAGTCTTTGGCATTGCCGGCATACCGCAGCCCGATTTCCCATCCCTGGTAACGGGTATTGTTGTAGTTGGCCAGCGGCGTCACATTGGACACGCCCGATATCAGGGGCAATGAATTGATCAGCTGCGTGATCTGCCCGGTACGAAGCACGTTAAAGTAATTGACATCCAGGAAAAGCTTGTTGCCAAACCAAACAGACTCGATCCCGACCGAGACTTCCTTCCGTTTTTCCCAGGTAAGGTCCGGGTTGCCCGTCCGGGCCGGGAGCGTGCGGGCTACCGCCGTCTCTACGTTGTTGCCGAACCACTGGTTGAGCGAGAAGGGTCCGAAGTTGCCGCCTGTTGCCGCCGACCACGAGCTCCGGTAGTAGAAGGGCGCCAGGAAGTACTCGTTGCCCAGCACGCCTGCCTCGGCGCGGAGCTTCAGGTGATCGAGCGACTTCGCATCCGAAAGGAAGGCCTCCTTGGAAACCACCCAACCCGCGCCTACCGACGGGAACAGCGCAAACCTCTTGCCTTTGTCAAAGCTGGAGCTGCCCGAGTAATTGAGCACGGCATGCAGGACATATTTGTCGGCATAGGAATAGTTGCCGTTCCACACCAGGGTTTGCAGCCGCTGCGGCTGTTTTACGCCGTTGCGGGTCAGCAGGTTGATGTAATACGTCAGGCCCGTCTCAAATACACTGCTTCCGGATGACTTCTTATAGCCGAGCGTTTCCGAGAAATTGATCCGCTGGTAGTAATAGTCGTGGAGGTTGCTCAGGTTAGGCGTGTCGACACCGTCGTTCCGCTTGGTAAGCAGCACGGTATCTCTTCCGTCTGTGGTCTTGCTCGGAATGACATTGTAGCCGATATAGTTGATGGCCTTCCCGATGCGCATCAGGTTGAGCGCATCGTAGGATACGCTCGTCCGCGAGGTCAGCCCCGGCAATACGCTCTTCAGGTTGAAATCGAGCACGGCGTTCACCGTCCCCGTCCGCCCGGTTTCGGTATAGTAGCCGTTCCGGATCAGGTTTCCCACCGGGTTCGTCGTATAGCGCGAGCTTACGCCAAACCAGGGAGATTTCAGCTCAGGGCTGTTGTTGGCGTACACGGGAAATTCCACCGGCGGTGTATTGGTGATATCGTTGATGGCGGAGTTGAATTCGAGCAGGCGCATGTTGGCGCTCGATTCATTCACGGTATAGCCGTAGTTGGGCGCCCGTCTGAAGCTCAGCCCGGCAAAGATATCAAAGCGGAGCTTGAGCACTTCGCTGAATTTCACATCGATGTTCGACCGGCCGTTCAAACGGTTATAATCCGACTTCGCCCCGATTTTGAAGATATCGCCCTCGCCCGTATACCCGAGGTAAGCCGAGTACTGCACGCGCTCATCCCCGCTGCTCAGCAACAGGCTGGCCCTGTTGAAAGACTTGCTGTTTTTCAGCATCAGCTCCCGGTAGTTGACGTTAGGCGTATAAAAATCATACGGGTCGTTCTTTTCGAAACCGCGGATCTGGGCGTCGGTATAGGCGCTGGGGCGCCCGCTGTTTTCGCGGGCCTGGTTGTTCAGGCGGGCATAATCGGCGCCTGATACCCATTCCGGCATCCGGTCGATGATGCTGGTCCCGCTCTCCACATTCACCCGCAATTGACGCCGGTTGGCCGATCCCCGCCTTGTCGTAATACTGATGATCCCGTTGGCTGCCGCCGGCCCGAACATGGCCTTTCCGACAATATCCCTGATCACTGCCACCGAGGCGATCTCCTGGGGGTCCAGCGGGATCTCGGTAATGTCTACCGGTATCCCGTCGATCAGGTACATCATGTCGAATCCCCGCGACGAAACCTCGATTTTTTCCGTAATCCCGTAAATGCTGAGCTTTTCCTCGGCGGTCATCCCGGGAGCCCCGTTGAGCTCCGTGATCCGGAGCCCCGGAACGAGACCCGTCAGGGCGTTTCTCAGGTCGGACGAAGGATACCTCTCGAGCTGCTCGCCGTCCAGCTTATAAACGGACCCGGTCACGCGCTTGCGCTCCAGCTGCAGGTAGGGCAGCCCGATCAGCTCGTTATCTTTTGAAACAGGCTCTTCCTCGCTCAGCGCGACCGATTTGGTCCTGCTCAGGTGATCGGCCGATACCGTCTGATGCCGGTAGCCGGGCGCCGAAACTCTGATCTCTTCGTGCGTAGCCGCGGTGAAGGTAGCCAGCCCGTTCCTGTCGGCTCTGGCGAGGATCTTCCCGTTGGCGGAGCTGACCAGCCCTGCCTTTACGGGCAGGTTGTTCCGGTCGGTCAGCCTTACGCTGAGATCAACCCGGTCAGCATCCTTTGATGTCTGCGCAACGACAGGACTGGTACCCGCGCAGGCCAAAGCCAGGAGCATCAGCCTGCAGGCAGGCTTGAAAATTGATAAATTCATATGCTTGATGTCTTTTTTAGCCTAACAGGATTTACCAGGTTGGATTTGGGACGAATGCCTTCATCTTGTAGTTATCGGCTTCGTTAAACGGCCAATAATACATCTGCGGCTTCCATAGCGTCTGACGGTCGGCCGAAAGCGGCTGCCGGGTATACTTATAGCCGGTAGGATAAGCAGCGCTCACCGGTACCTTTTCAATATCGACGCCTATCAGCTGACCGCTGTAGCTCGCGGGAGCATCCATCCACCTGCGCAGATCATGGTAGTAGTGCGCACCTTCCATACACAGCTCCACGAAGCGCTCGTTCTTGATCCGGTTCCGGAAAATTTCTTTGCTGGCAGTAAACTTGTCCTGCACCTTCACCATCCCTACCCTGGCCCGGATAAAGTTGATCGCGTCTTCTGCGCTCATGCTGGCGCCGGGGGCGGGTGTTTTAGGCCCGTAGGCTTCATTGGCCGCCTCGGCATAGTTGAGATAGAGCTCAGCGAGACGCATCAGCGGATCCGTATACTGGCAAAGCACCTGGTTTTTCACACTCTGGTCACCCCAGCGCTTGCGCATGTAGTAACCGGTTTTGGTGATGCCCGAATACGTCTGGTCGAGCAGCTCGCTGTAAACCGGCCGGCCGCCCACCATCTCATAGTAGATCTGTGCGGTACCGTAGGCCACCAGGGGCGCGCCGTTGTAAATGATGTCAATGGCAAACCTCGGATCCCGGTTGACGCAGTGGCCGCAGCCCTGTCGGATTCGGTATCCAGCGGGTCTCCCCAGGCCGTCTCGAACCGGTCCACCGTGTTCTGGGTCGGCGTCTCTCCTGAAAATGATGCTTTAGCACCCGCAAATATCCCGTTGATAAACAGGCAGCCATAATAGCTGTACGTCACGGGGGCAGGCGCCCAGGCCCAGAGCTGCTCATTGGTATAGGTGGCTCCTACGAAGTTCTTCTTGTACTCGGCCAGGGGAAGCAGCGCAAAGCCGTGCTGCTCGGCGATCTTGATCGCCTCCCAGTTGGCTTTCGCCGCATCTTCCCAATCTTTGGCTCCGCCGGCGTTGTTGAGCGGGCTGGCAGCGTACAGCAGGGCCCTTGCCTTAAAACCTTTGGCAGTTGCCCCGTTCGGACGGGCCATATCCGGGGCGTTGAGGTGCCCGGCCTGTCCGGGTCCCACATCCCTTCTCATCTTCCCGGCTTTCTCGAGATAAGTAGCGGCGGTATCCATATCGGCAGCAATCTGCCGCAGCGTTTCATTTTTGGAAAGGCGGGGAATGTCCCATATATCGTCCGGCCCGATCACCTTGGTAAGGTACGGCATGGGTCCCCAGCATTTCATCAGCTCAAAATGTGCAAACGCGCGGACAAAATGCGCCTGGCCGATGAAATCGTCTATTTCCTCCTGCCGGGCGTCTTTCAGCATCCCGATTTTTTCCAGCGCGGTATTGGCAATCCGGATCGAATTAAACATCGGGTAGAGATAAGGGTAGTATACCCCGCCGGTAAAGTAAGTGTTGCCCTGGTATACCCCGATCTGGCCCTTCCTTACGTTCTGGGTCTCCTTCACGCGCCCGGCGTCACTCATGTTGGTCATACAGGACCAGCTGTGGTCGTTGCGCATGTCGAAGAAAAGCGGGTAGCCGCATTTGATCCCGTAGTCGCGCTGGTCGCCGCTTCCGGCCAGCTGCTCTCCCTCGTATACGGCATAGAAAAACTGCCGGAAGTTCTCGTATTTCGAAAACACCTCCTCCTCCGTCAGACCCGATTCGGGCGCCTTGTCCAGGTAATCCTTACATGAAACAGGCAAAATGAGCATGAGCAGGCAGATGCTTAGCTTAAACAGGTAATTTTTCATAGTCATTTGTAAGAATTAAAGCCCGAACCTGACACCAAGTTTGACAGTACTCATCTGCGGGTAAAAGCCCTGGTTGAAATCCTTCCTTTCCGGGTCACCCTCGATCAGCGGGGTGACGGTCCAGAGGTTGTTGCCGGTGGCATATACCATGATGTTCGGTATCCCGATCACCCGCTTGAGAAAAGAGGATTTCAGGTTGTAGCCCAGGTAGATATCCCGGAGCCTCAGGTAGTCGGCCCGCCTCCAGAACCTGTCCTGGAGCATGCCGTCGTACCCGTCGTCCCCGGAACCGCCCGCCCAGTAGAAAATATCCGCGTTGCCCTGTCCGCTGAAATGGAGCGTCGAGTGGTTGGCATTGGGGTTGGTCGGCGTCCAGTAGTCAAGCTGCGAGGTGTGCACACGCTGCACGCCTTTTACAAACTCTACCTCGTAGGTCTGGTTAAACTCGACGTATTTTCCCTTGTTCCCCTGGAAGAGTACATTGAAGGTCCAGTTCTTGTAGGTGAAGCCTCCCGAAAACGAATAGGTGAACGGGGCGTAGGTCTGCCCTTTGATCGGGTATTTGTCCAGGACCGTCACCTGCCCGTCGGCGGTATAATCAAGGAATTTATAATCGCCGACGTTGACTTTCGACACATCCACCGGCGCTACGTTGTTGTGGATGTCGTCGACGGACGTATAGTACCCGGTACCCGTGAGCACGAGGCCCGATACCTGCGCGCCGAGCGGCTTGCCGGCTTCTTTGGTATATTCCGGGGCGTAAACGGGATCATCCTTGAACAGGATGCGGTTTTCGTTCCAGCCGATCATTCCTTTCACAAAATAGTTGAAATCCGTCCCGATCCGGTTTTTGAATTCCGTCTCGATCTCGATCCCGTGCTTTTTGAGACTGCCGAGGTTCAGCTCCTTGAAGGAGTTCCCCACCATCATCGTTACCGAACGGGGCTCGAGCAGCATTTTCGAGCGTTGCTCATCGAAAAGGTCGATATTGAAGGTCAGCGCATCCTTGAAGAAGCCCATTTCTACTCCCAGGTCCTTTTTACGCGCCTGCTCCCATTGTGCCAGGTAGTTGGCGCCCTTGTCCTCGTGAATGTACCCTCGCAAATCTTTGTAGTAATCGCTGATGTACAGCCACCGGTTGGCCGCGTAATCGCTCCCCACGAGCCCGTCCGAATAGCGAAGCTTAAACCAGCTTACCCAGGGCACCGAATTCTGGAAGAATTTCTCGTTGGAAACGACCCATCCCACGGCCCCGGAAGGGAAAAATCCGTAGCGGTTGCGCGGGGAGAACCGCTCCGACCCGGTATAACCCACGTTGATCTCAGCAAGGTATTTACCCGCATAGTCATAGGTTGCCCTGCCCACAAAAGCCTGGTTGTAAAACGGGAACTGCACCTGGGCATTCTTCTGCTGCCGGTTGGCCAGCAGCAGACCTGATACGGTATGCTTCCCGAAAGAATTCCCGTAATTGAGGGACGCCTCGTAATACACGTCCGTAGCCGGGTACGTGGTGTTGAATACCATCCCGCCCACGTTGACGTTCACCGGCGGAACCTCATAGGTAAAATCGCTCTGTCCCGTGCGGAACCAGGGATTCCGGTCGGTGCCGATCAGGTTGTAGTTCAGCTGGTACTGCGGAAACTGATGGGACGAGGTCAGCGTGAGGTTCTGGTAATAGGTGCTCAACGAAACCTTTCCTTTCACCGACAGCCCCTTGACCAGCTTGTCGAGGCTTTGAGTCAGGAACAAATCCGTAAAAAGCTTCGAATCGGTATACCGGTTAAAGGAACCCTGGTGAAAAGTAGTATACGGGTTGCCTATGAAGTCGTCGAAATTCGTAGCCAGCCTCGTGCCCCGGGCATCCGGGTAGTCCAGGTCAGGCACCTGCTCCAGCACCCAATCCGGGAAGAAGGCCGGGAACCTGGAGGTGCTGGTCTGGTAGAGGTTTCTCCAGGGAGAAGCGCTCGGCTGGTTTTTCATCCCCATCTCCCCGCCGAAATTGAGGGAGAGCACGGTGGACTTGGTTACGTTGAAGTCTACGTTGGCGCGGTAGTTGATCCGGTCGTATTTGTAACGCGTATCGAGAAAACCTTCATTGTAGGCCTTGAAAAAGTCACCCTGGTGGAAATAGCCCAGCGAAAGGAAGTACTTGATGGCGTTGGTCCCGCCCTGTACATTGATGTTCGCGTTATAGGTAGGCGCAAAAGGGCGGCTCAGCAGGTCAAACCAGTTGACGTCCGGGTATTGCAGCGCCTTCAGCGGCGATGAGGGGTTGCGGTACTCTTCCAGCACCGACTCCGGCACCAGGTCGGTAAACTGCTGCCCGTTCATCCGGGCCAGGTTCAGCATCGACAGCGTGGTGTAAGAGCTGATGTGCTTGGGAATACGGGTCGCCTTCTCCATCCCGAAGGAGGCGGAGAAATCCAGCTTGGGCCTTCCCATGACACCTCTCTTGGTCGTCACAATCACGACCCCGTTGGCGCCCCTGGCCCCGAATACCGCGGTGGCCGAAGCATCCTTCAGCACGGAAAGCGTATTGATCTCGTTGGGGTCGAGGTCCTTGAAATCACGCTCCACTCCGTCCACCAGCACCAGCGGCCCCGAACCGTTCCAGCTGGACAGCCCGCGGATGATGATCTCCGAGCTGTTGGCCCCGGGCTCCCCCGAATTCTGTATGGTCAGCACCCCGGACAGCTTCCCGGCAATGGCGTTGGTAATGGTAGCCACCCCCGACTTGAAAATTTCCTCCGCTCCGACCTGGGCAATGGCCCCCACCACGCTCTCCTTCTTCTGCACGCCGTAGCCTACGACCACCAGTTCTTCCAGGTTGGTAGCCAGCGGCTCCATCTTCACCGGGATATTGGTCTTGTTCAGGACGGGAATCTCCAGGGTGGTATATCCTACGAATGAAAACACAAGTACCGGGTCGGGAGTGCCTGCCGGTATTTCCAGCCTGAATTCCCCTTTTATATCCGTGTTGGTGCCCGTAGTGGTACCTTTAACTAATATACTTACCCCGATCAGGGCCTCTCCTTTCTCATCTACGACTTTACCGGTTACGGTGGCGAAGGCTCCTCTGGCCGGGGTCCCGGGAGGCAACACCTTCTCCGCAGGTCGCGGATTGTCGCCGAGCGCTACCCGCAAACGGGTGTCGCCGGCAGTTGCCCACCCCGAGCAGCAGCTCAGGACGGCCAGGAAAGCCATCGCCTTCAATGACCCGGGTGCCGGATTTAAAAAATCACACTTTTTGTCCATAATCTGGAAGAATCAGGTTGTCTTTTCTTCATCATCAAAAAAAATTAATAACAAACGGTCTGTTACTACGTCAACAGATACAAGCGAAGCAAGGCGGCCTGCGGCCGGAATACTGGGATGGAGGAAATTCAGATGTAGATCTTTACATAGGCGATGAAATTAAAAATGGATGTTATATAGCAACAACTGCAAAAGCACGTGTTTAACTTCTGCACATCCCAAAAGAACAATCACCCTTTTTAGAATATTGAAAGTCCGTGTCGCCCCGAAAAAGATGAAAGCCGAAATGTATTTTACCCTGCCTTATGCCGGTACGGCACAAGTAACCCGGAGGACATTACTGTCCTGAACTATGACAACGGGGAGGCTGTAAATGGTATAGTAAAATGATATGCATAGATGGACAAGAAATTGATTAAAGGTGATTCAACATTGTGTACGTACCCGGTTTTATAAAATAAAATATGGCATACGCACCTGATCTTTTGACGAAGATATAACAACGTTAACAAAATGTCAAAATTTTGTTAAAATATTATTATATAAGATTTATTTTGGAAAAAATATAAATTATCCCTATGAAGGGAAATTTTACGCCTGCCTGCCTCGCCGCGAAAGGCGTTCCACGAACCGGCCTTGATCGACACATAGCTGGGA
>JBEBSO010000062.1:0-11049 GCA_040394275.1 Telluribacter sp. | reverse complement strand
TGACAGGCCGTGTGCCGGGCCGGCGGTTTGCTGACACCGGGCCGGAGTGCGTTGAGGCATGATTGTTTTATGGTAAAATAAACGCAGGCAGGCATTATTTAGCCGGGCAAAGACAGGTGCGTGAAATGCAGATAGCCGAAATAACGGGAGGTAAGAAGTCATCAAACCATTCAACTTTTATTCAGATGCGATTTCTTTGGAAAAAATGGAAGTATTTAGGGCTTTTGCCCATCGTCTTCCTGGTTAGTTCTTCCTTTGAGCACCCTGCTCCGGAGAAAAAGCCCGGGCGTTTCCCCTACAGGAAGGCCGGCCTGACCGCCCGGCAGGCTGCTGCACACCTGCTGAGCAGGTTTACCTACGGAGCGCGGCCCGGGGAGGTAGACCGGGTGGTGGATATGGGGTTGGAAAACTGGTTTAAAACACAGCTTGCGGCGCAGCAGCCGGATTCCTCGCTGGACGCCCTGCTCAGCGACTACGATGCGCTTGTCCTGTCGAACCGGGAGATAACGGAAATATTCCCCAAGCCCGGTCAGGCGCTCCGCATGGCGATCCGGGACGGAGCGATCCATGAAAATTCGGTCCAGACCGGTTCGATGGACTATCGCAACGAGCTGCAAAGCTACATGAAGGAAAAGGGACTCAGGCCGCTTCGTGACCTGGAACGGCAATTTGTCAGCCAGAAGGTGCTGCGGGCTACCTATACCGACAACCAGCTCCTGGAAGTGATGACCAGCTTCTGGTTCAATCATTTCAATGTGTCACTCACCAAAAATGACTGTGCCCAGTTTATTCCCTCCTATGAGCGCGACGTGATCCGTCCCAATTCGCTCGGGAAGTTCGGAGCGCTGCTGCTGGCGACCGCGCAGTCACCGGCGATGCTGTTCTACCTGGACAATTTCAGCAGCAGCGGCAATCCTGCGGGGAAGCTCAGCAATATCCGCCGGCAGGCCGGCAAGCCTGTGCCGCCGGTACAGCCTGCGCCGCAGGGCAAGCAGGGGCTGAACGAGAACTACGCCAGGGAAGTGATGGAGCTTCATACCCTGGGCGTGGACGGAGGGTATACCCAGGCCGACGTGACCGAGGCGGCACGCGTGCTGACCGGCTGGACAGTGGTGCCGATGGGTAACTACCGCACCCGGGAGCAAAATGAAAAAATGCGGGACGAAGCCGCCCGCAAGTCCGGCTTCGTAGTGAACGGTGATTTCCTGTTTGCCCGCAACAGGCATGATGCAGGAGAAAAGAAGGTGTTGGGCCGTCATTTTGCAGCGGGCGGAGGTTACGAGGAGGGCGTGGAGCTGCTGAAGCTGCTGGCGGATCACCCTTCCACTGCCCGGTTTATTTCGCAGAAGCTGGCGATACGGTTTGTCAGCGATACGCCCCCGGAGCGTCTTATAGATAAAATGGCCGCGAGCTTCCGGGAAAGCGGGGGCGACATCCGCCAGGTACTGACCGTAATGGTACATGCACCGGAATTCTGGAGCGCCGGGTCGGTCAGGGAGAAAACCAAGTCGCCGTTCGAACTGGCGATAGGAGCCGTACGCAGCCTGAACGGTGAAATCACCCAGCCTTTCCAGCTTTTCAACTGGATCGGCCGGATGGGCGAACGGATCTATTCTTACCAGGCTCCTACCGGCTTCCCGGACAAAGGACAGTACTGGATCAATACCGGTTCATTGCTCAACCGGATGAATTTCGGGCTGGCGCTGGCATCGGGGAGGATACCCGGTGTAAAAGTGGATCTGGAGGCGCTCAACAGGCACCGGGAGCCGGAAAGCATGCAGGCAGCCCTGGCTACCTATGGAAAGCTGCTGATGCCGGAGCGGGACCTTGAAGCGACGATCCGGCGCCTGGAGCCCATGCTCAATGACCCTGGTTTATTTGAAAAAGTCAATAATGCATCCCGGAAAGTGAACCGGCGGGGCAATGATCCGGCAATGGGCGATCGCCGGGAAGACGGCATGATGGTCCGGGCATCTCCCGTGGAGTCGGGGATGAAAGCAGACCGCGACCCGGCATTGCTGTCCCGCGTGGTGGGTGTGATCCTGGGATCGCCGGAATATCAGAGACGCTAACCGAACAAAATATGTTGTCAAGAAGAGGTTTTTTGAAAGACGGCGGCTTGTCGCTACTGGGAGTCGGGCTTATGGGCGGCATTCCGCAATTTCTTGCGGAGGCTGCGGCCCGGCAGAAAGTGGATTTCCTGTATAAAAAGAAAAAGACGCTGGTCTGCATATTCCAGCGGGGCGCAATGGACGGACTGATGGCGGTAACGCCTTTTACGGACACCTATCTCGCAGAGGCACGGCCTTCTCTTTTCATGTCGGCTGCCCGGGATACGAACGGCGCCAGCCTGATCGACCTGGACAGCCGGTTCGGCCTGCATCCTTCGATGAAGGTTTTTGAACCCCTGTTCCGGGAAGGCCGGCTGGGTATCGTCCATGGCATCGGGTCGCCCAACACGACCCGGTCCCATTTTGATGCCCAGGATTATATGGAATCCGGCACGCCCTTTCAGAAGGGAACGCCGAGCGGCTGGCTCAACCGGGCAGTAGGGCTGCTCGGGCATGACGCCAGGACGCCGTTTTCGGCAGTCAGTATGACGTCGGCGATGCCCCGTTCCTTTTATGGGGACCATCCTTCGATCTCGGTGAGCAACCTCCAGGATTTTGCCATACAGCTCAGGGGAAGGCAAAACGAAGCGAACCTGGCGGCCCGGAGCTTCGAGGAGCTCTATGACCAGACGGCTTCGGGATTGTTGAAGGAAACCGGGAAAGAAAGTTTTGAAGCCATGAAAATCCTCCAGCAGACCGACCTGCGCGGGTATAAGCCTGCCAATGGCGTCGTATATCCCGCCTCTGCCCTGGGCAATGCGCTGAGGCAGGTCGCACAGCTGATCAAAATGGATGTAGGGCTGGAGGTAGCGTTTACAGAGTCCGGCGGTTGGGATACCCATTTTAACCAGGGAACCGACTCGGGAGTATTTGCCCGGAACGTGGCCGACCTGAGCAACAGCATTACTGCCTTTTGGAACGACCTGGGTGCTTACCAGGACGAGGTCACGCTGATGACCATGACCGAATTCGGAAGGACGGTACATCAGAACGGTACGAAAGGTACCGACCATGGCAGGGCTTCGTGCAATTTCATCCTCGGCAACGATGTAAAAGGAGGAACCGTGCTCGGGAGACTTGATCCGCTGGCAAAAGAAAACCTGGAGGATGGCCGGGATCTTGCGGTGACGACCGATTTCAGGAGCGTATTCAGTGAGGTAGCGGACAAGCACCTGAAGATTGCAGGCGGCCAGCTGCTTTTTCCCGGGTGGAACGGTCCCGGGATAGGAGTAATGTCATAAGGCGGCGCGGTTATAGTCCCAGCATTTTTGCTGCGTTTTCAGACTGGATTTTCGACAGGTCCTGCGCCGAGATTTCGCCGGGCTCCAGCAGCTCAAAACGCAGTCTCCCGCTGATATAATCGAGCAGGGGGGCATGGCTGCCGAAGGCGAATTTACCGGCTCCATACCTGTCCAGCCAGCTCTTGAAATGATTAAGCATGCGGCCAGAAGTATCCATCAGCACGTTGCTTTGCTTCAGCAGGGCAATGTCATCGGCGGTGAGGTTGCCCGTATTGGCGATATTGGTAATGAGGTAATGGCCGGCAGGTTCCTGCCGGATCAGCGGCAGCAATTCCTTCAGCGTATCTTCCTTTCCCGGATCCAGCCAGGAATTCTGGCGTGAGTCCAGCATCCTTACGCTGAGGCTGACGACCATGCCCCGGGCCGCCGCAGCTTTCAGCAGCGCGGCAACAAACGGTTCGTGGAGCGCATAATCATGGTAAGCCGGGTACAGGCAGACTCCTTTCATGTTCCATTTCTTATGGCAGACCTCGAGGTCTTTTTCCCACTCCGCATAGGCGGGGTTGATGACGGCAAACGGGATGAACTTTTTCCGGTACTCCTTTGACGCATGGATTTCCTGGTACAGTTCCTCGTTGGCAGACTGGGTATTTTTATAAAAAATTCCATTGAAGCTGCTTACTACGGACTGGTCCACGCCAAACCGGTTCATACGTTCCAGCAGCGTTTTGCAGGTATTGTAGCGGAGCTTTTTAAAGGGCCAGTGCCCGATTCTGGTATTGACGTCAATCAGCATGGTATCCTCCTTTCCGCAGCAGTGCCGCATAGTTTTCGTAAAAAATCATCTGCTTCTGCTTTTCAGTAGTTGCAGACGCCAGTATCCTGCCGATCGACTGGATGTGGCTGTTGTCGCTTCCGAACAGCAGCCGGTGCGCACCAAGCTGCGCCACTGCAAAATCAACCATGTTCTCCTCGTTGTTGCTGCCACCCAGGTCCACGAAGATATTGGGGTGGTCGACGAAGCATTTGCACATGTATTCCCAGTCGCCTCCGCCGCCCAGGTGGGCAAACTATAACATGGCTTCCGGTTATCTCCGGGCTGCTTCCGCAAAATCTTCGGGCCTGGAAATGGTAGGCGGTCTTCCGATGTCATATTTCATCCGGTAGCCGCCGACACCCCGCTGGGCTTCGCCGTGGATAAAGATAATCATCTTCAGATCCGTGAGCTTTTCGATCACGGGGGCGTAGACGGGGTCATTGATTTTGGCCTGGTAATAGAGCCTGGTTCCCACCATCCCCTGGTCGGCGCACCGCTTTATTTCCTCCAGCGATTCTTTCCCGTAATGTGGATTCAAGCTTATCTGCCCGACCACCTTACCGGGAAACTGCTTCATGGCTTTCAGCATTTCGTTGTTGGCCTCCCTGAATTCATCCGGCGTCCATTTTTTCCAGAGCATGGGCTGTCCGACGTACATTTTTCCGATATGCAGCTTTTCGGCGATTTCCGGCTGGACAGGAGCCGTGCAATAAGCGTCGATCTTCCTGTACTTTTTGATTTCTGCCCGGAGATTGTATTTTGCCGCGGCGGGAGGGCTGTGGGACTCTTTCCGGAGCTGAAGAAGCGAAGGAGCGACAGCTGTTCCGGCCAGGAAGCTTCTTCGGTTTATCTTGCTTTTCATACAGTATTCAGGATTTGGTTAAAAAAAAGTGGAGAGGTTGCCTGTTAAAGGTTATTTTTTCATGTCCTGGCGCAACGGGACGATATCCCGGACCAGTATCCGGTCTTTTTCATTGCCCAGCCCGGTGCGTATGTAAGTGCCGATGTCGGCAATTTCGCTGTCCGGGAGAAAGCCGAACGAGGGCATGGGCTGGTCGTACGCTTTTTTGAACGTCTCACTGTCTTCACTGATCCCCTGCAGGAGCACCTGGACGAGCCGGGCTTTGGCCCCGGTGACAACCGGGGAGCCGGAGAGGGCGGGAAAAACGCCTTCGATACCCTTGCCGTCTTCTTTGTGGCAGGAAGCGCAGTACTGGACATACAGCTTCTTGCCGGCAGGATCGTTAAGGGAGACAGGCGACGTGGCCATCCCGCTCAGGCTGGCCAGGAGCACACCGGTTTTTTTCTTACGTACCCGTATGATCCGGTCGTCGCCGTCCACGGGAAAGCCGGGGCCGGGATTCCAGTCACGGTTGCTTGTCGAAAGGTACACATCGCCTTCCGGGGAGATACAGAGATCGCGAAGGCGGCCGTACTGCTTGTCAAAATAGATGGTTTCACCGGTGATTTTTTTGCCGGAAGGATCCAGCTTCAGCACGCGAAGGTCTGCGTCTTTCAGGGTCACCAGCAGAATGGAATGCTTCCATTCGGGAATGGCGTCGGCAGCATAGTAGTCGATGCCGGCCGGGGCGATGACAGGTGTCCAGGCCTTAATGGGCGGCGTGATTTTTACGGAATCGCAGAAAGCCGCCTCTTTCGGCTGGTCACAGAAACCCTCTACTTTGGGCCAGCCGTAGTTTTGGAGCGGCTCGATGAGATTAAGCTCGTCTTCCACCGCATCGCCATGCTCGGCGCTGTACAGGAGGCCGTTTTTCCCGTAGACCAGTCCCTGGGGATTCCGGTGCCCCCAGGACCAGACATAGCTCCCCTTGATCGGGTTGTCGGCGGGTACGGAGCCGTCGAGGTTGAGCCGCAGCACCTTTCCGGCCAGGGAGCTCAGGCTCTGCGCATTGGTCAGCACGGCTGCGTCGCCTGTGGCAAACATGAGCTTCCGGTCAGGCGAGATGACCAGCCGGGATCCGCTGTGCCCCCTGCTGGCCGGCATTTCGAGCAATACCTTGGGGTCATGCAGCCCCCCGTTCCGGTAGGTATACCTGACCAGCCTCAGCCCGTTATGGGTAGAATCCCGGCGGAATGTGTAATCGGTAAATACGTAGGGATTTTTCCTGAAATCGGGGTGCAGCGCAAGCCCCATCAGCCCGGGAGTAGTGAGCCTCAATACGTCTTTAATGGAAATCAGCACTTCTTTTTTGCCGGTTTCCGGGTTGAGGCGGCTTATTTTTCCTGCGTGCTCGGTAAACCAGATGTGCCGGTCGGGGCCCCATACCAGTTCCCAGGGCTGATCGAGATCCCGGGCGACGGCCGTGACCTCCACTTTGGTCTCTCCCTGTTGTGCGGAAAGGTCTTTCCTTTCCTGGTAGCGGGCGCCGGTTCCGGCGACACCAAGGCCCAGAATAATGATTGGCCAGATTTTCATATGTTGTACAGGCTTATTCCAAAAAAATCGCATAAATATATAACCAAATGGAGAAATTCTCCCGATCGAAAGCAGCCGCAGGTACGTTACCATAAAAATAAATCCGGTTTTTTGCTTGACGGCCTGAAGGGGCGGAAGAGGTGCAGGCCGTGCACAGGTGGATATCGATGGTTAAAATAACGGCCGGGTTTGTCCGTTTATCAGAGAAGCCTCTGAAATCCGGGACATAGTTTTTTATCGCAATTATAATTTTTACATTTAGCTGGTGGTCCGGGGAGGCGGATGGTAAACGGGGTTTTATGGTCGCACTTTAGAACCTTTTGGACCTCTTTCAACTCTTTATTTTATACAGATGAAAAAAAGTATTCTTTTCCTTTTGCTCTGCCTGACAATGGCGGCAGCGGTACCCCGGAAAATCAAATGGGTGGCCATTGGTGATTCGATCACGTTTCTCAATGACCATCCGGAGCATGCCGATCACCGGGTTACCAAAGGGTATATGTCGATCATTGCAGAGAGGAACCCGGGAGTTGAATACGTCAACAAAGGATACAGCGGATGGACGTCGATCCTCATTGCCGAGAAGATAGAAACCATCGGGCTTGAGCCGGCCGATGTGTACACGGTATTTCTGGGCACCAACGACTGGTGGCAGGGAAAAGCCCTGGGCACACCGGACGATTACCGGAACAACACCGGCACGGGTACCGTGTACGGCGCCTACCGGGTGATCATCAGCAAGCTCAGGCAGCTGAACGCAAAGGCGAAGATTATACTGATCACCCCGATGCAAAGAGGAGACTTTGTGTACTTTAAGAATTTTACCAACAATGCGTACGGATCTTACAAAGCCAAAAACGGTCAGGACCTCGGGCAGTTTGCCGGGGCGGTGCGGCAGATCGGCCGGATGGAAAAGCTCAGGGTAGTCGACCTGTACCATAAAAGCGGGATCACCCACGACAAGATGGTCCGTTTCAAAAGGCTGAAGGATCCGGCTTCCGGAGCTTACAAAGATTACACATACCCGGGTTACACCAATGTGCCGTTTGATCCGGAGAAAGACGCCTATCCCTACCCGGTAGAGGCGGTATATATGACCTATGACGGCCTGCATCCCTCCGACCAGGGGTACAGGATTATCGCCGACATGCTGGCCAGGAAATGGAGGGGCGTAAGGTGAAGGGCCGGTAAGCCGTGCGGCAGCAAAGAGGGTATATCGCCGCGGATACCCGGCCAGAATCGTAAATAAACTATTGAAATCCACTCGATTAAAAGTTTTGAGCCATGAACGGGAATTGGAAGCTGATTTGTCTGATGTTTATTATCCAGGGTTTTTGTATGATGTCTGCACGGGGCCAGGGCAATGAAAAGAACTATGAGGAGCAATGGAAGAAGGTAGAGGGCTATGTAAAGGAAGGGTTGCCCAGGTCGGCCCTGGGAGAGGTGCAGAAGATCTACGAGCTGGCCGTGAAAGACCGGCAGCCTGCCCAGCGGGTAAAGGCCCTGCTGTATATCAGCGGGCTGCAGCGGGACACCCGGGAAGATGACTTCCCGTTATCGGTCGGGGAGCTCGAACGGGAAATTGCCGGAGCGGAAGACCCGGAGAAGTCCCTGCTGTACAGTATACTTGCCGAAAAATACCTCCGGTATTTTCAGCGGCAGAGGTGGAAAATTTACAACCGGACTGCCACCGGGGGAGGGAGCGGCAATGATCCGGATACCTGGTCGGTTTCGGATTTCCACGAAAAGATCAGCCATCTATACCTGCATTCATTGCGCAGCAGGGCCCTGCTGCAGCAAACGGAGCTGGGACGTTTCGAACCCGTGCTGATCCCCGGCAATACGCGTGCGCTGCGGCCCACCCTGTATGATTTTCTTGTGCACAGGGCGCTTGAATACTTCATGTCGGAGGAAAGCCAGCTATCCAGGCCCGCCTACCAGTTCCGCATTGACCAGGCCGAGGCCTTCAGCGGGGCGCCTGCTTTTTCGTCCTGGCGGATCGCCGCCCGGGACACGCTGTCTTTAAAATACACGGCCCTGACCTTGTTCCGGGAACTGCTGGCTTTTCACCAGGCTGACGCCCGCCCGGATGCGCTGATCGACGCCGACCTGCAGCGCCTGCAATTTGTATATGAGCACTCGGTGCACCCGGCAAAGGATTCATTGTATACTGCCGCGCTGAAACGCCTGACGGCCAGGTACGGAAGTCATCCGGCGGCAGCGCAGGCCTGGTATTTGCTGGCGTCCTGGCATCATGTGAAGGCCGGGACTTACCAGCCGCACGGCGATACGACTTTCCGTTTCGATGCGGCGAAGGCGTTGGAGATCTGCAGGAAAGTTGTTCGGGACAACCCGGATACGGAGGGGGGGCGGAATGCCTTCAACCTGATCGGCCGGATAACGGCAAAGTCGCTGACCGGTGATATCGAGCGGGTAAACCTGCCGGAGGTGCCTTTCAGGATGTCTGTCGATTTCAGGAACGTAGACCGGCTGCATCTGAGCGTGATCAGGTTGGATTCGGGATCGGAAGAGCAGCCTGGAAACCTGTACGATAGCCGGGTACGTACGCGGCTGCTGAAACAGGCGCCGGTCCGATTCTGGGAGCAGGCTCTTCCGGATCCGCACGATTACCAGCACCACCGCGCTGAAATCAGGGTGGAGGGATTGCCTGTGGGAGATTATGTCCTGGTGGCGTCCAGCCACGCAGATCCGGAAGACAGTTCCGCGGCAATAATGATGAGCGTTTTTCATGTATCGGCGATCAGCTTCGTAAACAACGGGCGTGACTATTTCGTCCTCCACCGGGATACCGGCCTGCCTTTAGCGGGAGCGGTGGTACAAGTCTGGCATAATGTGTACGACAACCTCCGGAGCGCCACCGTCAAAGAGAAAGGAGCCCGGTATGTAGCGGACGCCAACGGGATGTTCCGGTTGAAACAGGAGACGCAGCGTGCAGGCAACCGGAATTTTATGCTGGAAATTGTGCACCGGAAGGACAGGCTGTTCATGAATGAACAATTGTATGACTATATCGAAGCGCGTCCGGCAAAGAATGAACGCCGCCGGGTTTTCTTTTTTACGGACCGGGGCATCTACCGGCCTGGGCAGACGCTGTATTTTAAAGGGATCGTGCTGAAGGAAGGAGCCCGGCAGGCACAGGTGCTGACGGCGCAGAAGGTAACGGTTGTGCTGAGAAATGCCAATTTCGAAGAGGTGGATTCGCTCCGCCTGACGACCGGTTCGTTTGGCTCGGTAAGCGGGGAGTTCCGGCTGCCGGCCTCGGGGCTGACGGGGAATTTCTCGCTGTACGTCAAAGAGAGTGACGGGGAGGCGTATTTCCGGGTGGAGGAGTACAAGCGCCCTACTTTTTTTGTCGAATACGATAGCCTGAGAAGCAGCTATGCCCTGAACGACCGGGTAGAGGTATCCGGGCGTGCGGAGGCTTATGCGGGCAACAGGATGGCAGGTGCGAAGGTGGTATACCGGGTGGTGCGGGAACCCAGGTTCCCGTATCCCTGGGTGTTTGCACGCTGGTGGCAGCCCCGGTCCGGGCCGGTGGAGATCGCGCACGGGGAAGTGACGACGGATGAGACGGGGAGATTTACCATCGGGTTCGAGGCGCTGCCCGACTTGTCGGTAAAGAAGGAACTGGAGCCGGTTTTTGATTACAGGATTTATACGGATGCTACCGATGAAAGCGGGGAAACGCGAAGCGCGCAGAAGGTGGTGTCGATCGGCTATAAGGCGCTGATTCTCGACGTTACCCTACCCGGGCGCGCCGGGGTAAATGCGCCCGGCACATTGAAAGTCCGCACCGGGAACCTGGCCGGGTTGCCGCTGTCTGCGCCTGTAAAAGTAAGGATTTCCAGGCTTAAGCCCGGCGACAGGCTGATCAGGGATCGCTACTGGCCGCGCCCGGATGTTTTTGTCATGTCCGGAGCAGACTATCTCCGGGATTTTCCGCACGACGAATACGACAATGAACGTGCGCCCGAAACCTTCCCTGTCGATGCCGTAGTGCTGGAAGCGTCACGTCATACCGGTAAAGATGGCGGCGGGGAGGTGGATCTGAAAGAATTGCCGGGGCCCGGCATGTACCCGGTGGAGGTGACCGCTACCGACAAAAACGGGCTGGAGGTAAAAGACGTGAGGTACATGGACCTGGAAGGGCCGGTCACGAAAAGCGGGGAGGAGCGGCTGCAATACATCTATGCCGACGGGAGCCGGCCCGTGACACCGGGACAGAAGACGACCGTCAGGCTGGGTACGCATGCCCGGAACGTACATGTTATCCAGGCCCTTGAATACAGCCAGGCGCGCCCTGCAGCGACCGCAGGCGGTCCTGTTTACACCTATTTTAAACTTTCGGAAAGTGCGAGGTCTGTCCCTTTTCCCGCTACGGAAGCCGACCGCGGAGGATAGGGGGTAAGCTTTGTCTTCGTG
>JBEBSO010000061.1:0-11088 GCA_040394275.1 Telluribacter sp. | reverse complement strand
GGCTACTGGGATACATCGGGCAAAATAAAGTATTCACGCCAAACGCAGTCAGAGCGTTAAAAAGCATCAAGTATTGTGCAATCGCACTAAGTGCTTTGGTTGTGATAGCGGGGCTTATCATCAGGCTAACTCATCACCAGGAGGACGATCCCGCAGGTTTCCTCGCCATCTGCCTTGTCACCACTTTTGCTTCTATCGTGGTGGCCACCGCCGCAGCGATATTCGAAAAACTACTGCAAAATGCCGTAGATATGAAATCTGAAAACGACTTAACCATTTAAGCTATGCCGATTATCGTAAACTTAGACGTCATGATGGCAAAGCGAAAAATGTCCTTAAACGAGCTGTCCGAAAAAGTAGGCCTAACGCTTTCCAACCTTTCCATCCTGAAAACAGGGAAAGCAAAGGCCATCCGTTTCAGCACGTTGGAGGCCATCTGCGAAGCGCTGAATTGCCAGCCTGCCGACATTTTAGAATATGTAAATGACGAAAAAGGAACAACAAACCGCTAACAAAGTATTGCCGGAGCGGGGGCATTGACAAATTACGATATCGGCAGGCTTGCCCGGATCCCCTATTCCTCAATAAAATCAAGATCCCTGCCGTGGGTCTCGGGGATGGTCAGCACGGAATAGAACCCGATGGCAAAGCACACCAGCGCCACCAGCGCACCGGCCTCGATCACGTTGAACGACCCCTTGAAAAATACATACATGCTCGTCATCAGCGGGACCGTCCCCCGTACCATGTTCGGCACGGTAGTGGCGGCCGTTGCCCGGAGGTTGGTTCCGAACTGCTCCGCGCCGATCGTCACAAACATCGCCCAGTACCCGATCCCGAAGCCGAGGAATCCTTCCACGATATACAGGTGGGTCGCATTCTTAATCCCACCGAAAAGAAACACCACCGTAAATACCAGCGTGACGGACATCAGCAGGAACACGGCCTTCTTCCGGGACGCAAACCAATGGCTGATCACGCCGCTGAGCAGGTCGCCGACCGACAGGCCCACGTAGCACCACATGATCGAAAGACCGGGACGAATCCCCTCCCCGATACCAAGCGCCTCTCCGAATTCATTGCTGAAAGTCGCCAGCACCCCGATGACAAACCAGGTAGGGACGCCCATACCAATACACTTCAGGTAACGAGACAGCCGCCCCCTGTTGGTGAAGAAGGACAGGAAATCCCCCTTCGCGATGTCCTTCTGGTGCCTGACTCCTTCAAAGATCCCCGATTCAAACACACCGATCCGGAGCAGGAGAAGCGCGAGCCCGAGGCCTCCGCCGATAAAATAGGCCGTGCGCCAGTCAAACAGCTCGACGGTAAAGTAGGCCACCACCGCGCCCAGCAGGCCGATCCCGGCAACCAGGGAGGTCCCTATCGCCCGCAGCTCCTTGGGAAGAATCTCGGACACCAGGGTAATGCCTGCCCCCAGCTCACCCGCCAGACCGATGCCCGCCACGAAGCGCAGCACCTTGTAAACGCCCGGATCCTGTACAAAACCACAGGCAATATTGGCGATTGAATAGGTCACGATTGAGCCGAAGAGCACCGACAGCCTTCCGCGCTTGTCACCCAGTATCCCCCAGAGCATCCCGCCCAAAAGCAGGCCGGTCATCTGCCAGTTTAAGATGCTGACGCCGACGCCCGAAACGTCCTCCTCGGAAAGACCCATCGAACGAAGGCTCGGAATTCTTACTATCCCGAACAGGAGTAAATCGTAGATGTCGACAAAGTAGCCCAGCGCCGCTACAATTACCGGCGCACTCAATAAATAGGAAGCAGAGGAACGTTCAGTCAGTTTTTGATTCATTTGTTTATATCATTTCGCCTTTTATTAATACGGAAAGATAACATTTCGATATTGTTTTACTTGTTAAAAGAAAAAAAATATTGAGCGGGCAATTACAAAATAAAAAATAATGTGGCGAATGTTAAATAAAGCCCCTATTTTTAGGCCGGCTTTTTTGCACTTTTTCAACCTTTGAAAAAGTGATATTAACTTATTTTTAACTCATCAAAATTTTATAATATCATGAAAATTACCGTCGTAGGTGCCGGTGCAGTAGGCGCAACAACCGCAGATAACATCATCCGCCGGGAGCTGGCAGAAGAACTGGTGCTTTTGGACATTAAGGAGGGAGTAAGCGAAGGGAAATCCCTGGACATGTACCAGACCGCTGCGCTGCTCGGATTCAATACCAAACCCGTCGGATCGACCGGCGATTATGAAAGAACCAAGGGTTCGGATGTGGTGGTCATCACCTCAGGCCTGCCCCGCAAGCCGGGCATGACGCGTGAGGAACTCATAGGTGTAAACGCAGGCATTGTTAAATCGGTTACCGAAAACATTCTTAAATATTCTCCCAAGGCTACCATCGTGATCGTATCCAACCCGATGGATACCATGACTTACCTGGCTTTCCGGGAGGCAGGCATCCCCAAAAAGCGGATTATCGGCATGGGCGGCGCCCTCGACAGCGCACGGTTCAAAACTTACCTTGCCCTGGAGCTTAACGCTTCTCCCAACGACATCCATGGTATGGTGATCGGCGGGCACGGCGACACAACCATGATCCCGCTGACCAGGCTGGCTACCTACAACGGCATCCCCGTCAGCAGGTTCCTGTCTGCCGAAAAGCTCGAAAAGATTGCCGCCGATACCATGGTGGGCGGGGCTACCCTCACCAAGCTGATCGGCACCTCGGCCTGGTATGCACCCGGAGCCGCTACTGCGATGATCGTAGAGAGCATCGTGCGCAACCAGAAACGGATCGTTCCCTGCAGCGTTTACCTGAACGGGGAGTACGGGCAGAAAGACATCTGCATGGGCGTACCGGTGATCATCGGCCGCAACGGCTGGGAAAAGATCGTAAACCTCCGGCTGAGCGACGCGGAAAAAGCGCTGTTTGCAAAATCAGCAGAGGCGGTAAGAAAAATGAATGCCGTATTGGGTACCTTGTAATACCTCCCGTCGGTAAGTTAAAAAGGGGTCACTTCGATAAGAGGCGGCCCCTTTTTCCTGGAACCGAATATAATTCTACAAATCAATCAGAAGGCCAGTCAAGACAATATAAAACACCGAGCATCATCGGATCCACACCAACTCACTCCGTCGAAACGCAATATTCAAAATAATATTCTGCGGTGTACTTTTTGGCCGTATGCCTGAGGCCGCCGCATTTCATTCCCCTCCTTCCTGAAACCAACCGGCATAGGTCAGGTAATTGTTTGCCGTCCTGAGGTTAAACTCACGCTGCGCGGCAGATACCTCCTTCAGGAAACGGGCAGGATTTCCCGCGTAGATGGTCCCGGGCTCCACCCGTTTGTTTTGGGTGACGATCGCACCCGCGGCTATCACCGCCCCCTCCCCGATTACCGCCCCGTCCATCACGATGGCGCCCATACCGATCAGCACATGGTCTTCTACCGTACATCCGTGCACGATGGCATTATGGCCGATCGAAACATAATTGCCGATGGTGGTGGCCGCCTTCTGGTAGGTGCAATGCACTACCGCCCCGTCCTGGATATTGGTATGGTGCCCCACCCGGATGCTGTTGACGTCTCCCCTGACCACCGCGTTGTACCAAACCGTGCAATACGCCCCCAGCACCACGTCCCCGATGAGGACCGCGCTCTCTGCGAGCCACCCGTTTTCTCCGAAAAAAGGGGTAAATCCCCGCACACTCCTGATAATAGCCATTCCTGTATTTTGTTGATATACGAAAACCGTTCCGGCGCAAGATATAATTATTTTCATTAAATTAGCCAGCAATAGATACGCCCATTCATTTGAAAATTCATGCCGGAACACCTGAAAGCTTCGAAAGGAAATTTACTGATTGCAGAACCGTTCCTGGGAGATCCGAATTTCGAACGGGGCGCCGTGCTGCTCTGCGAATACGACGACCAGGGGGCTTTCGGTTTCGTAGTAAACCAGAAGACCGGGCTGAATATCGACGACGTCCTGGAGGAAACGATCTACCAGGAAATCCCGCTGTTCGTCGGCGGACCGGTGGAGAAAAACGTGCTTCACTTTATCCATTGCCGGCCGGACCTGGTCAACGGCGGAAGCCTGATTAGCGACAACATCTACTGGGGCGGCGAATTCCGGGAAGTAGTCAACCTGCTGAACATCCATAAGCTTACACAGGAGGACATCCGGTTTTTTATCGGGTATTCAGGCTGGACCGCAGGACAGCTGGAAAGAGAGCTGGAGCAAAAGTCCTGGATCATCAGCCGTACAACGGCCGACTTCCTCTTTTCCACGCCGTCGGAAAAATTCTGGCGGGAGGCGCTCAGGCTGATGGGCGGTAACTATCGCTCTATCGCCAACTACCCGACCGATCCCCGGCTGAACTGAGCACGCGGGGCATCGCCGTGCGGCTACAAACCGCCTTCGATCCAGGCCTTTACCGTGTCGAGACCGGGGACCTTCTCATCGATTTTGAACTTCTTGCGTAAGCCGCCGAGGTCGTTAAAAACTTTGTTGGGATTGGCCTGACGGAGCTGCTCGACGGTATGAAAACCCATTTTCTGCAGCACGGGTATCCAGACCTTGTCTATGCCCAGCGCCAGGTAATCCGCCTCGGTAGCCACCACCTGCTTCTTTTCGGGGCGCATCTGGGGAAAGAAGATCACTTCCTGGATGCTCTGGTTGTCGGTCAGCAGCATGGTCAGGCGATCGATCCCGATCCCGATCCCGGCAGTCGGCGGCATGCCGTATTCCAGCGCCCGGAGGAAATCGTCGTCCATCTCCATCGCTTCCTCATCTCCGCGCTCCTTCAGCCTGAGCTGCTCCTCGAAACGCTCCCGCTGGTCGACCGGGTCGGTCAGCTCAGAATACGCGTTGGCAATTTCCTTTCCGTTGACGAACAGCTCGAAGCGCTCTACCATGCCGGGTTTTTCGCGGTGCTTCTTGGTCAGCGGCGACATCTCGACCGGGTGGTCTGTAATGAAAGTCGGCTGGATGATGTGGTGCTCCACCTTTTCGCCGAAAATCTCGTCAATCAGCTTGCCTTTGCCCATTTTCTCATCCACGGTCATTCCCCACTCCCTGCACCGGGCGCGGATTTCATCTTCGGTCAGCTCCTCCACCTTCAGGCCCGTGTATTTTTCGATGGCCTCCGTGATGCTCAGTCTTGGATACGGGCCGGCAAAATTCAGCGTCTTACCGTCAAAAGTAGCTACGGCAGCCTCGTTAACAGCCACCGCTACGCGCTCGAGCAATTCCTCCAGCGTGTCCATCATCCAGTTGTAATCCCGGTAGGCGACATAGAGCTCCACGGTGGTGAACTCCGGGTTGTGGGTCCTGTCCATACCTTCGTTCCGGAACAGCTTCCCAAACTCGTATACGCCGTCAAAGCCGCCGACGATCAGCCTTTTCAGGTGCAGCTCCGTGGCGATGCGCATATAGAGATCGATATCCAGGGAATTGTGGTGCGTCTTAAAAGGACGGGCGGAAGCTCCGCCGTGTATGTTCTGCAGAACGGGTGTCTCCACTTCCAGCCACCCCCGGCTGTCGAAGTAGCTGCGCATGGTAGAGATGATCCTGGCCCTCTTCACAAAAATATTGCGGGTCTCCGGGTTGACGATCAGGTCGACATAGCGCTGCCGGTACCGCAGCTCGGGGTCCGTAAACCCGTCGTGCACGTTACCCTGCTCGTCACGCTTCACGACCGGCAGGGGCCTGAGCGACTTGGCCAATATCACGAAGCGCTGTACATGCACCGATATCTCGCCGGTCTGCGTGGTAAAAACAAACCCTTTCACCCCGATGATATCGCCTATATCCAGCAGCTTTTTAAATACCGTATTGTAAAGCGTCTTGTCCTCGTCCGGGCAAAGATCGTCGCGCCTGAAATAGAGCTGTATACGTCCCGTTTCATCCTGCATCTCGGCAAATGCGGCGCTTCCCATGATCCGGAATCCCATCAGCCTCCCGGCCAGGCTCACATCTTTGTAGTCCAGCTTGCTGTTTTCATAGTTCCGGAGGATATCCGACGTCTTCACATTTACCTCGAAGGATTCGGCCGGATAGGGATTTATGTTTAGTTTCTGAAGCTCTTCTCTTTTCTGACGCCTGAGAATTTCCTGTTCACTAAGTAACATAGCAATGACATGATATGGGATCTGGCGCGGAGCCCGGACCCGGATGAGAATTTATTTCAAAAAAAATGCCGCCCATACATCAGCACAGGCGGCATTATGACTAAATTTCGTTGGCGAGCAAGGACTCGAACCCTGAATAAGACAACCAAAATGTCCTGTGTTACCATTACACCACTCGCCAGTCATCGAAACGTGGGGCAAAAGTATAAAGTTATTATATACCTGTCAAGATCCCTGATAAAAAAATTACCAAAGCAAAAACCCCCTTTTCCGGCGCCCCGTCTAATGCCCTTTAAATCAGCAGGTATCCGGCCCCTCCGGGCTCCCTGAAATTTCCGGCGTTCGCAAAGATGGCCCCACCGTGGTGCCTTAACCATTTTTTAGTACTAATTTTGGTATAAATAGTCAATTAAAAAGGAATTTTTCAACAAATATGGAGACATTAAGCTCCCCGAACGATTGGAAATCTGTTCATTCCACGCTTGAGCACCTCAACCTGATCGGTATTACCATCGACACGGATCTCCTGATCAAAGAGGTAAACCCTTTCCTGCTGAGAAAGACCAACTGGACCGACACTGACCTGATCCGCCGGAGCTTTGTCGACCTGCTGATCCCCGAAAATGACCGGGCAGAGGTGAAGGAGCTCCTGGAAGACTGCATCTTCCGGGGGGCCAACCTGGAGAGGCAGGAAATCATTTTCCTGTCCAAATCCGGGCTGCCCCGCACGATGGTAATCAATTCGGTGCTGATACAGCAAAACCAGGGATTGATTGAATCCATTACCATCATCGCAGAAGACATCACCCGCAGAAGAAGGACGGAAGCCGCGCTGTCCAAGTCCAACGGGCAGCTGCTCGATCTCGTCGACAACACCAGCGACCTGATCCAGCTGATCACGCTGGACGGCAAATTCATATTTGTAAACAAGGAATGGTGCGAGGTGCTGGGCTATAGCCTGGACGAAATATCCGCGCTGACCATCTACGACATCCTGGCCCCGCAGGCCAAGCAGCAAACCCTCATCCAGCTCCGCCGCATCCAGCAGGGACAACCGATGCCGGACTTCGAGACGGTCTTCCTCAGCCGGGACGGCCGGAAGATTTTCCTGAGGGGAAGCGTCAACTGCCGTTTCGACAACGGCAAGCCGACGGCCTTCCGGTGTATCCTGCATGACTTCACCGAAAAAATACGGGCCGAGAAAGCACAGAACCTGTACTACAGCATCGCCAACTGGACCATTTCCACGCCCAACCTGGACGACCTGTACCAGAACATCCATCATGAGCTGGGGAAAATAATCGATGTCCGCAATTTTTTCATCGCGCTGTACGAGCCCAGCAAGAGCTTCCTGTATTTTCCCTACTATGTCGACGAATATTTTCAGAAAAATGTCAGGTTTACCAGGCGGCGCCTGGGCAACGGGGTAACCGAGTACGCGATCGCCTCCAACCGGCCCCTGTTTCTGTACGATACCGACATCGAGGCGCTCGGACGGGACAACAGCATTTACCTCTACGGGGTGACTCCGAAAGTGATGCTCTGCGTACCGCTCCGCATCGGCGACCGGATCACGGGGATCATCGGTGTGAAATCCTACGAAAGCCGGAAAACCTACGATACCCGCGACCTCGAGCTGCTCGAATTCATCTCCGGGCAGATCGCGCTGGCCATTGCCCGGAAACAGAGCGAAGAGGAGCTCAACAAATATTCGGCCCGGCTCAATGCGATTTTCGAAAGCAGCACGCACCTGATCTGGACGGTCAACAAAAGCCTGCAGCTCACTTCTTCCAACCAGAACTATACCAACCTCATGGAAGAAAGGGCCACAACGCGGACGCCCCTGCAGAACAGTACCGAGAAGCTCGGGTGGAAGGTGATCGGGCCGGCCAACCGCCGCCTGCTGGAAAGCCGCTACCGGCAGACTTTCAAAGGAGAGCCGCAATATTTCGAGATGCAGATCGATACCAAGGACGGCGGTGAAATCTGGCTGGAATTCAACCTGAGCCCCATCAAGCTGTCGGACGGCGTCATCGAGGAAATCTCGGGCATCGCCCGCGACATTACGCGCAGGAAGCAGGCCGAGATCGCCCTGCTCCAGAGCGAAGAGACGTTCCGGGGGATTTTCGAAAACCTCCAGGACATCTACATCCGCACCAACCGCAAGGGCATCATCACCATGGTCAGCCCTTCCGTATTCAAACGAAGCGGCTACACGCCGGCGGAAGTGCTGGGCCGGCACATCACCGATTTCTTTTCGGACACCAAGCTGATCCACAAATCGCTGATCAAGCTGCGCAAGGACAAGAGCCTCCGCAACATCGAGGCTTCCCTGCGCATCAAGGACGGCAGCGAGCGGCAGTTCATGTTCAATATGCTGCTGTTTTCGGATGAAAAGGGAAAACCCACCGAGGTGGCGGTGCTGGCCCGCGACATCAGCGAGCTCAAACGCAATGAGAAAGAGCTGCTGAAAGCCAAAGAACAGGCCGAACGCTCCCTCAAGGTAAAGGAGGGCTTTCTTGCCAATATGAGCCACGAAATCCGGACCCCGATGAACGGGGTGATCGGCATGATCGACCTCCTGTCCAGCACCCGGCTGAGCGAAGAGCAGCGCGACTACGTGGACACCATCAAGCGCTCTTCCGAAACCCTCCTGCACCTGTTGAACGACATCCTGGATCTTTCCAAGATCGAAGCGGGAAAAATGGAGCTCCACGAAGCGCCGGTGTCCCTGTTTGAGCTCCTCGAAAAAGTGGTCTCTCTCTTCAGCCAGACGGCACGGAACAAATCCAATATGCTGAGCTATACGCTGGCCCCCGACCTGCCGGACTACATCCTGGCCGACCAGACGCGGCTGCTGCAGATCCTCTCCAACCTGACATCCAACGCGCTGAAATTTACCGAAAACGGTACCGTGCATATCGACGTGGCGCAGCTGTCGGCCAAAGGCGGCACGCATACCTTCCGGGTGGAAGTAACCGATTCGGGCATCGGCATCGACGAGGAAGACCAAAAGCTCCTTTTTACCTCCTTTACACAGGTAGACAACTCCTCCCGCAAATCATTCGGAGGAACCGGGCTGGGCCTGGCCATCTCGAAACAGCTCTGCCACCTGATGAAAGGCAACATCGGCGTCCGTTCCCGGCCGGGAGAAGGCAGCACATTCTGGTTTACCTTCGAAGCCGCAAAAACCGGGGCCGCGCCACAGGCCATCGACGGGAACCAGCCGGAAACGCTCTTCGAAAATGCATTTACCACCCATCAGCCGCACATCCTGCTGGTCGACGACAACGCCGTAAACCGGAAGGTAGCGGGAGAGATTCTCAAAAAATCCGGCTGTACGGTAGACCAGGCGGCCAGTGGCTTCGAAGCGATCCGGAAGGTAGAAAAAGCCTTTACAGACCAGATGAAGCCTTATGACATTGTTTTCATGGACATCCAGATGCCGGATATGGACGGCGTCCAGGCCACCGCGGAGCTCCGCAGGAGATTCGCGGGAAAGCTCCCCCCGGTCGTTGCCATGACCGCCTACTCGATGAAGGAAGACCGGGACCGTTTCCTCAGCGAGGGAATGGACGACTACCTGCCCAAACCCATCCGGGCGCAGCAGCTTATCGCGAAGGTCAGGGAGCTGACGACAAAATCAGCTACGCCCCCCCAAAAGCAGGAAGCTCCCACGGAAAAAGCTTTCCCCGTTCTCGACCGCGAGATTGTGGACCAGCTGAAGGAAATCGGCGGGGCCGACCTCGTCAGGTCGGTATACGAGGATTTTATCACAGAGTCCGGAGAGCTGATATCCGAAGCGGCGGAGGCCTACCGGCGTCAGGACATCCCGGTGGTCAAGAGCAACCTGCATACGCTGAAAGGCAGCGCCGGCACGGTAGGAGCGGCGGAAATCGCCGTCATTTCGACCGAAGCGGAAAGCCGGCTGAAAACCAACGATACCAGCACGCTGCCCATCGCCATTCCGCAGCTGCAGGAGGCTTTCCGGGAGTTTGCGGGCGTATACCGGTCGCTCCTGGACAAATGGCTCTGACCGCGCGCCGAACTGCCGGAAATGCTTTGGGCCCGCCCTGCCGGGTGAGCGACTATTACCCCGAAAAACTTGCTTCTCAACGACCGGCGTCCTAACTTCGCCTGTGAAATGGGAAGAACACATCGAAACAGGGCGTTGGCATGGTGCTTTTTGTTTCTCATGATGGTCAAATCGTGGGTCATGCCCCTTATATATCTCGATTACGAGCTTCGCCGTGATTTCATCGTCCGCAATTATTGTATAAACAAGGACCGTCCGCAGCTCGCCTGTAACGGTAAATGTTACCTCTCCAGGAAAATTGCCGCAGCACGCGAACAGGACGAGCGCCGGGCCGAGCAGATCTTTATTTTCCAGCTGCTGGACATGATCAAGGACTGTTTTGACAGCCGCCCGGCACTAACCCGCCCCCTGCAGGTCATTACCCGGCAGCCTTCCTGCGAGTATACCGGCATTTTTGCCTTACACCCCATCGTTACCGACATTTTCCACCCGCCGCTCGGCAGGGTCTGATCCCTGTATTCCCGCCTGATCCGAGTGTATTGCCGCGAGACCGGCTGGCAGCCATGCGCCTCACCAGGATCACCCGACCGGAATCATTTTCCCCGGCCGGCGAATCATTGGCGTCCCGGGATACGTATCAGATAACAGGACATGACATGCGCCGCGCGTCATATACATGCCGGGTGGTCCGCCGCTCCGGACGTACGGCGGCCCCTCCGGCACACGCCATGTGACCTTCAGAAATCAAACAAGGAAAATAAGCACGTAAAGAAACCGGCGGCATTCCCTTCCTGAACCGTAAGGATGTACCGGTAGATTCCGAATGCCAAACAATCAGTCGAAATGAACAGATTTTCTTTTTTTCATATTTACATCGCCCTTTCGGTCGTCCTGGCTTTCACCTCCTGCGGACCGAAAGAAGAACCCGTACCTTC
>JBEBSO010000060.1:0-11276 GCA_040394275.1 Telluribacter sp. | reverse complement strand
ACTGATATTATCAAGGCTTTTCCCGATTTCCCCTCTACCTTCGCACAGGGATACCTGCACGAGAAAACGATGGGGCGATCGGAATGGGCAAGGCTCGATTCGGTCAACCGCCGGGACGTGGAAAACTATATGCTCAATATCCTGGCGATGGAAGAGCTTGTCCGGGTGAACACCAACCTGGCCCTGCTCCGAAAGCACCAGCAGGCGGGTATCGGGAAAAAAACGGTCCCGGTAGAAATCGTAGGCCTCCGGATCGGGGATTTTACGCTGGTGACTTACCCGGGAGAGCTTACCGTACAAATTGGATTAAATATAAAAAAAATGTCACCGCATAAATATACCTTTGTGGCGGGATATACGAACGGCTATACCTACTATGCGCCTACAGCCGGGCAGCTCCGGAATACCGGTGTGGCCCAGGAGGATTGCGAGACGATCCTGGCACCCGAATGGCAGCTGAAATACGAAGAAATGGCGCTGGGTATACTTCGCAGCCTGTAACGGATCGCCGTTCGGGCCGGTTTCCGGTTTACGCTTAATAGTCTGTTGCAATGACAAAATCAAAGAGTACAATTGCGGTTATTTTACTGTTTTTTGGCGCGTGCTGGTGGGGATGTCTGCGTAAGGGAAGCAGCCAGGGTAGCTCCGGAACGCCGGAAGACCTTGCGGCCAACGACCAGATCGCGGCCTACCTGAAGTCTTTCCAGGGCCGGGGGGCGCTTACCGACAGCTCTTCTGCCACGCCGGCGCAGAAGACGTTGTCACGGTTTCGGTTGCCGGAAGACCTGGCCATCGATCTCGTATTGTCCGAGCCGAAGGTGACGCAGCCGGTGGAGATCGGGTTCGATCACCGGGGAAGGCTATGGGTCGTGCAATACAATCAATATCCTTTTCCGAAAGGGCTGAAAGTGACCGGCGTGGACAACCACATGCGGTTCAAATTTGACAAAGTACCTCTGCCGCCGCCCGGCGGCCTCAAAGGGGCGGATAAAATCACGGTTTTTGAAGATACCGACGGGGATGGCAGCTTTGAAAAAGCCACGGATGTGATCTCCGGGCTGAATATCGCGACCAGCGTCGCGCTCGGGCGCGGCCGGATCTGGGTGCTCAGCCCGCCATACCTCCTGGCTTACCCGGATACCGACGGCGACGGGATGCCGGACGGGAAGCCGGAAGTGCACCTGGAAGGGTTCGGGCTGGAAGACACGCATGCGATCGCCAACAGCCTGACCTGGGGGCCGGACGGCTGGCTGTACGGCGGGCAGGGCAGCACGGCTTCGGCCAATATCAGCTCGGCGGTAAGCAAGAACGTCGCCTTCCAGGGGCAGGCGATCTGGAGGTATCACCCGCTGACGAAAGTGTTCGAAATCTTTGCGGAAGGCGGGGGGAATACGTTCAATGTAGAAATGGACAGCAAAGGAAGAATTTATTCCGGCAACAACAACAGCGATCGCGGGCCCAATTTCAAACAGGGGGCCTACTATCCCAAAGCACTGGGCAAGCACGGTCCGCATACCAATCCCTATGCCTTCGGAAACCTGGAAAACATGGAGCTGACCGGCGTGAAGCAGCGCTTCGCGCATGCCCTGATCCGGTATGAAGGCGGTGCGCTCCCGGCGAGGTACAGCGATAAAATGATTGCGCTCAATCCGTTGCTGCGGTTTGTCCAGCTTTCCGCATTTGTTCCTTCCGGATCGACATTCGCCAACGTAGACGAGGAAAAGATCCTGGAAACGGATGATAACTGGTTCCGGCCGGTAGCCATCAAAGCCGGGCCTGACGGCGCGGTATACATTGCCGACTGGTATGACAGCCGCCTGTCCCACGTCGATCCCCGCGACACCTGGGACAAGTCGACCGGGCGGGTGTACCGTCTCCGGGCCAAAAATGCCTCCGTGAGGTCTCAGCCCTTTGATTTGTCGAAGCTATCTGACAAAGAGCTGACCAAAATGCTGTCGCACCCGAACAAATGGTACCGGCAGCAGGCCCAGCGGCTCTTCAGAGACCGCAACGACCGGTCGGCGGTGCCGGACCTGCTTGCGCTGCTGAAAAATGATCCGAATCCGCAGACTGCGCTGGAAGCGC
Organism: Telluribacter sp.; assembly: GCA_040394275.1. Taxonomy (GTDB): domain Bacteria; phylum Bacteroidota; class Bacteroidia; order Cytophagales; family Spirosomataceae; genus JBEBSO01. The sequence goes on along the minus strand of JBEBSO010000060.1, from coordinate 9,191 downwards.
TCTGGGCATTGGATGCCAGCGGAGGCGCCGGAGAAGAGGTGCTCGGCCTCGCCCTGAAGCATTCGGATCCTTATGTCCGCCTCTGGGCGGTGCGGCTGATCGGCGATAGCGGGAAGGCGTCGGCCGCCCTGGCAGGTATGCTGACAAAGCTCGCCGACGGCGAAGCACACCCGGAGGTACGTAGCCAGCTGGCCTGCTCCGCCAGGCGCTTCCCGGCCCGGCTGACCTTCGACCTCCTGAAAAGCCTGGTCCTGAATCATGAGGATGCCGGTGATCCGGATATCCCGCTGCTGCTGTGGTGGGCGATGGAAGCAAAAGCAGGCACCGACCGGGACGCCCTGGTGTCTTTTTTCTCTGATCCGGCCGTCTGGCAGCGGAAGGTCGTAAAAGACGTAATCTTAAAAAGAGTGATGCAGCGGTATGTTATGGCGGGAACGGAGCCCGACTACAGGGTTTGTGTTCGCCTGCTGGAAGCCGCGCCTTCGGATGAGGCCGGGGTTGCGCTGCTGAACGGTTTGCAGGAAGGGCTGAGGGGAAGGAATATCATTGATCTCCCCGCAGACCTGGTCCGGAGCATACAGCCCTATCTCGCCAAATCCGGGGATGCCGGCCTGCTGCTGGGCATTCGTCAGGGCAACAGGGAGGCGATCGACCAGGCTTTGAAAGTAGTAGCCAATCCGCAGGACAAGATTTCGGAACGCCTTGCCTGCATCAAGGCGCTGGGAGAGGTGAAGGAGCCCCGTGCCGTGCCTGTACTGCTGAGCGTGGTCGTCTCCCGGCAATCCTCCGGCGCGCTGCAGCAGGCCATTCTTCAATCCCTCCGGCATTTTGACCGGGAAGACATCGGGCAGAAAATTGCCAATGCCTATCCGGATATATTACGGGCGGATCCGGATGTCAGGGACGCTGCCCTTTCTTTGTTTTCCAGCAGGCCGGTATGGGCGAGGCAGCTCTTGGCCAACATTACCGAGACCCGGCGGATCCACAAGGAAGATGTGTCGGCGGCCATGGTACGCAAGCTCCTGCTGCTGAAAGACAAGGACCTGTCGGAAAAAGTCCAGGCGGTATGGCCGGAGGTGAAGCTCTCTTCTTCCTCCGAGATCAACAGCCAGATTGCCCGGGTAACCAAAGCGATGAAAGCGGGAGCGGGATCGGTAGAAAAGGGAAAGCAGCTCTATACCAACCTGTGCGGCAGCTGTCACCACCTGTTCGGGGAGGGCGGAAAGATCGGTCCTGACCTGGAAGCTTACGACCGGGGCAATTTCCAGGAGCTGCTGCTGAACATAGCGGATCCCAATGCTTATATCCGGGAGGGATATGTGAATACTTCCATTACTACCCTGGACGGGCGTACGCTGAGCGGTAACGTGCTGGATCAGAATACCCGCACGGTAACCATCCAGGCGCAGGGGGAAGATCCTGTGACGATTGGCCTGGACCAGGTCCGGGAAATGGTGCCGCTGAAGGTCTCGCTGATGCCGGAGCGGATATTGGACGGGGTCAGTGACCAGCAGGTCCGGGATCTTTTCGCTTACATCATGCAGATGAAATGAGCGCAGCCTGGTTGTGGAGTTATTTTAGTTCTATAGTTTTTTTAGTTCTATAGTTCTATAGTTTCGACTTTCTAAATCCTCTGAACTCTCGAACTTTTTAAACTCTTGAACTCACCGAACTTCTTACTCATGCTAAAAAAAACAGGAATGGCGCACCGGTTCGGAATACGGCTTTTTATTATTTTATCAGTTTTGTCGGGAATCCGGCCGGGCGCAGTATCCGGGCAGAATTACGACGAAAGCAAGGTCGGAAGCTACACGCTTCCCGATCCGCTGCTGGGCAGGGACGGCCGGGTAATTGCCGATGCCCGGACCTGGGAGCAGGTGCGCCGTCCCGAGCTGCTGAAGCTTTTTGAAGAGCATGTTTACGGGCGTATGCCGAAGACCTTCGACAGGATCGGCTTTCGTACGACCCGCGAAGCAAAAGGGATGATGAACGGCTCGGCAGACCTGAAGGAAACGGCGATCACCATCGCCAGGGGCGGCCGCAGCGTAACGATCAACCTGGTGATGTTCCTGCCGTCACGGGCGGAGGGACCGGTGCCTGTTTTCCTGCTGATCAACAACCGGAGCGTACGCAACACCGCCCCCGACCGGGATACGCTCAGTGATTTCTGGCCCGCCGAAAAAGTGATCGCCGCCGGCTATGGGGTAGCCGCCTTCCAGGTGAATGACGCGGCGCCGGATCGCAGGGACACCTTTCAGAACGGCGTCATGCAACTGTACCCCGAAGAGCTGCAGCGGCCGGACGGAATGAAGGCGATCGGGTCGTGGGCATGGGCGGCCAGCCGGGTGATGGATTATTTCGAATCTGAAAAGCGGGTCGATGCGCGCCGGGTGGCGCTGGTAGGGCATTCGAGGGGAGGGAAGACCTCCCTGTGGGCATGTGCCCAGGATACGCGGTTTGCCATCTGCATATCGAACAATTCGGGCAACACGGGAGCTGCGCTGTCCAGGCGTAACTTCGGCGAAACCGTGGAACGGATCAATACGAGCTTCCCGCACTGGTTTGCCGACAATTACAAAAAATATAACGGCCGGGAATCCGAATTGCCGGTCGACCAGCATATGCTGATCGCGCTGGCAGCACCCCGGCCGGTATACGTGACCAATGCCACCCGGGACTTGTGGGCGGATCCTACCGGCACCTACCTGGCGCTGCTTCATGCACGGCCGGTATTTCGTCTCTACGGACCCGTGCCGGACCTGCCGGAGACCTTGCCTGCTGCAGGCAGCCCGTATATCAGCCTACCATTGTCCTACCATTTGCGCGAAGGGAAGCACAATCTTGAGGGCTACGACTGGGAAAATTTCATTCGTCTCGCGCAGCTGCACTTTAAATAACCTCCGGAACGAAACAGGCCCCCGGCTTGCGGGTTGTTTTCCTGCTGCTTTCTTCTTTCATTTGCAGGGAAGTTTATGTGATAAATCCTGTTTTATGAAAATTATTTACTACATCTCCATCTTTCTTCTGACTGCCGGATCCCTGCGGGCCCAGGACTTTTCCTTTACTTTCGGCGAACTGATTCCTCTCCACCGCAGCCTGGGGTTAAAAGGGAGCGACAAGCCTGTCCCGCTCAAATGGTTTAATGTCAATACGGAAAAATCTACCTGGTCGGTTAAAGACGGTCTGTTGATCTGCAAAGGACTTCCCATCGGGGTAGCCCGGAGCGAGCACAAATATGAAAACTATCTCCTGCACGTCGAGTGGAGGCACATGGAGCCGGGAGGTAACTCGGGCATGTTCATGTGGAGCAATGCCGTACCGGGTGCCAACCGCCTGCCCGATGGGGTGGAGGTGCAGATGCTGGAGCTCGATTGGGTCAGGCTCAATACCAAAAACGGTGTAGTGCCCCCGATTGCGTATGTACACGGCGAGCTTTTCGGTACCGGGGGAGTAAAGACGACTCCCGATAACCCGCGGGGGGAACGCAGCAAATCGCTGGAAAATCTCTGCAAGGGGCGTGGGGAGTGGAATACCTATGAAGTGGTATGTGTCGACGGGGTGATCAAGCTGTCGGTCAATGGCAAATTTGTAAACGGGATCAGCCAGTCCACGCAGCGTTACGGCTACATGTGCCTGGAATCGGAAGGAGCCGAAATTCATTTCCGCAACCTGAAGGTGATTGAGCTGCCGGGAGGAATGGCTTCCCGTACGCCCTGATCAGAGAAAGCCCCATTTTTAATTCCTTAAGCCGATACAATGGAAATTCACGAGGAAGGTAATCACCCGCTTTTCAAATCCCGCCGGAAATTTGTGACAACAGCTGCCGGGGCAGTTTCCGCTTTGCCCTTCCTTTCACAAATACCCGCTTACGGCGCTGAGCCCCTACCAACAGACCTGCCTGCTATGGAAAAAAGTATAATCGGAGGTTATGGCCCGTGGGCCTCCTCGCTGATACAGGATCCCCCTGCTCTCTCTTTCCGGAGAAAGGAATGGAAGAAACTAGATGCCTGGAAGCCAGGGGCTTTGCAGAAGGCAAAGGAGCTGCTGTCGGCTCCCCGCCCGGAGAAAGCTCCGGGGGTCAGGACAGAAAAAAAATATGTCTTCGAAGGTCTGGAAATAGAAGAAATATCCTGGCAGCTTCCGTACGGACGAAGAACGGAAGCCATCGTGCTGAAGCCGGCGGGCGCGACGGGAAAGCTCCCGGCTATACTGGCGCTCCACGACCATGGAGGAAAGAAATATTTCGGAAAATCCAAAATTACCCGGACGGCCGGCGAGATGCACCCGCTGGTCCGGCAGCATCAGGAAAGTGATTACGGCGGGCGTGCGTGGGCCAATGAGATGGCCGCGAAAGGGTACGTGGTGCTGGTACATGATACGTATGCTTTCGGAAGCAGGCGGGTGCATTATGAAGACATGGAAGGCATCTCCTGGGGAGCGCTGAAATCCGGCGGAAAGACCGACCGGGACATTGTCAGTGACCGGGATATCCAGGCCTACAATACCTGGGCCGGCGAGCACGAAAGCGTGATGGCCAAATCGCTGTTCTGCGCAGGGACGACCTGGCCGGGAGTCGTGCTGTCGGAGGACCAGGCAGCACTGTCTGTACTGGCTTCCAGGCCGGATGTCGATGCGGGCCGGCTGGGCTGCGGCGGGTTATCCGGCGGGGGCTTGCGGACGGTGTACCTGGCGGGGCTCGACCCACGGGTAAAATGTGCGGTATGCGTCGGATTTATGACCACCTGGAAAGACCTGCTGCTGAGCAAGTCCTTTACGCATACGTGGATGACTTTTGCCCCGTTGCTTCCTGCCTACCTCGAATTCCCGGAGATTCTGGGCCTGCGGGTTCCCCTGCCGGTGCTGGTCCAGAACAACAACCAGGATGGGCTGTATACATTGTCCGGGATGAAACAGGCGGATGACATGCTGAGCGAGGTGTACCGTAAAGCGGGAGCAGCCGGCCGCTACGAAGGCAGGTTCTACGACGGCCCCCATAAATTTGACGTAAAAATGCAGGAAGAGGCATTTGCCTGGTTTGACAGGTGGCTCTCCTGACCTGCGACGCCGCTGCGCACACTAGAAAATCCTGTCCATGTCGACAATGCCGCTCAGCTCGGCGTACGGAATTTCTATGCTGACAGGCCCCCGGACGTAAGGAGCGATTTCGTAAGGATTGTAAAAAAGTACAATCCCCTGTCGGTTGAAGGCGATCGCCTGGGGAAGGAAGAATTTGTGATCCTGCAGGAAATATCCCTTTTCTTCCAGGTCGGCCTCTGCTTCTATTCCTTCCAGCCGGCGAAAGGCGGTCTCGGTTTTTTCGAGCAGCCGCTGCCGGTCTTTGATCAGCGTCTCGCCGGAAAGCAGAGTTCCTGTCCGGCTGTCGATGAGATGAAACCGTACCCAGGTGTTGGGATGGGCGCCGCCGGTAAAAGTAAAGAGATCTTCCCGGTACACCACCAGCTTCGGGGTGGTCATGACCGTATCTCCCGTTTGTTCCAGCGTCCAGCACAGCGCTGTTTCGGGAAATCCTTTCCTGAACCGCTCATAGCTGCCGGAAAAAAGGCCGAAAATGTCCCGGAGGGTACGCCCCGGCGGAAGCCCGGCGAGGTCGGAAGAATCCGTTACAGATGATAAAGCCTCCAGCCGGGACTTTTCGAGTATGGCGCGTATCTGCTCCGAAGCCGCGTCCTGCCCGGCAGGCACCAGGAAGCGGAAGGTAGCTCCTGCTCCGCCGCGGACAGCGTCACAGCCACCCAGCTCGGTCGAAGACCTTTCTGCTGTTGAAAAAGGAGCGGGCCCGGGCTTGCCCCGGTGGCAGCCTGTGAGCAGCACCAGGCAGGACAGAAACGGAACCAGGCCGTTACGAAAGGTCTTTTTGCGCATATACAGGATGGTTGGCAGTACGTTGTTTCCGTTTATACAAGAAAGCATATTTCCCGCGGTTTTTCAAGCAGCCTGTAGATTATTTTTCCGCGTATAACCGGCAGGTTTGGTAGTTTTTTCCCGGGAAACCCATAAATTTAAGCGGTGCACCGGGGCATTCCGGCTGACTTGAACCAGACTTAACATAAACGGAGCCAATCCCTATGCGCGATAACCCGCACAAACAGGCGATGAACAAACGAATGAAATTTTCAGCCCGGCGCGTTTTAGTTAAACTCTGGAACTCCAGAACTTTTCGAACTCCAGAACTTTTTGAACTTTTTCAAACTCTCACCCAAATGCAACCATGGTTACCTGTATTTCGATCTTAAGGGGAATCAATGTCAGCGGGCACCGGCTGATCCGGATGGAAATGCTGAGAAAGTGTTTTGAGGACATGGGGTTTCACCGGGTGACAACATATGTGCAGAGCGGTAACGTGGTATTCCGGGCTGCTGCCGGCGATACCCGCCGGCTGGAACAGGAGATTTCTGCCCGGATTGCCGAAGTTTTCGGCTTTGAGGTACCGGTGATGGTCCTGACGGAGGAAGGGCTTGGTGAAATAATCCGGGACAATCCTTTCGTGCAGCTGCCGGACAGGGATCCGCAGTTTATGCACGTTACTTTCCTGGCCGGGCCGCCGGCGGAGGGGCAGCTCGCTCTTCTGAGGGAAAAAGCGCAGCCCGGAGAGGAGATCTTTATTACCGGCCGGGCCGTTTACCTCTACTGCCCGCATGGTTACGGCAGGACCAAGCTTCACAACAGCTTCCTGGAGTCGAAGCTGAAGGTGGAGGCCACGACCCGCAACTGGAAAACGACCAGGGAGCTCCTGCGTATGGCACAGGAAATGTCCGCCCGGCCATAGGCAGGCGGGACACGATGTATGATAAGCATAAAATATCCTGAACATGCAGATAACTGAACGGGAAATAACCTGGAGCGATTTTGCCAGGGTCGAGATGCGGGTGGGGACAATCCTGAGCGCTGAAGTCTTCAAAGAGGCACGAAAGCCGGCCTACAGGCTGGTCATCGATTTCGGGCCGCTGGGGGAGAAAAAATCCTCGGCCCAGATCACCGTCAGGTACCGGCCTGAAGAGCTCATCGGGAAGCAGGTGATTGCCGTCGTAAATTTTCCGTCCAGGCAGATCGCCACCATGATGAGCGAATGCCTCGTCCTGGGCAGTATCAATGGAGAAGAAGTAACTTTGCTCACGGCAGATCTGCCCGTAGAAAACGGGTTGAGAATAGGCTAGGTTACCCCCACAGGAGGTTGTTGGCCGGGCAGGCCAGCTGATAGCAAACTTATTCATAACCACTGCTGCGGAAGTATTCACCGGAGTAGGGATGAGGTTTTTGGAGTGAGCCCAAAAATTTCAACAGTTTAGCAAATCAGGTTTTTTGTATATAAGCTCGGATCGTCTTTACAAATACGGGCAGGAATGTGAGTTATACCTGCAGTGCGGATAGTGCTGGTCGGCGAGCCCATATCTGACGGTTTCTACCATACGGCCAGCCTGGATATAATGGAAAAACGTTATATTAGCATCAATATAAGCAATAGAAACCGGATAAGGCCATGACACACATATTAACCATTGAAACAAGCAATGCTACTCACTTTGAGCAATTCAAAGAACTTACTCGGAAGTTAGGAGTAACTACTATCGAGAAGCATAAAGAAGAAAAATCCATGAATCTGGCCGCTCAAACGTTCTTATAGCTGGAGCAGAAGTATCCTCCAGGAAAAATATCTAAAGATATTGATGTTAACACTGTTATCGACGAGAAACTGTAAGCTGTTCTATACTTACAACAAAACTGACTTCAAGCGCATTCGAGAACACACCAGGCTGAAAATCAAAATATTATAACATATTTCCCCTGGAGTAACCATTACTAATTTAATAAACTGAAATTCTTATATTTTTGTCAGGATAAGAATAGCATAACCGATCATGGTGAGCGATGAGGACTTACTAATGCTATTTGTGATGCATCGCTCTTTGAAAATAGAAAAATAAGGTATAGCCAAAGAGCAGAAATAATCCTTCTGAGCCTGGAGGGGAAAAGGATTGAGCAGATCGTTCGATCCCGGTCTCAGTCGCCCTATTGTCAATACATGGCGTCAACGTTTCCGCAAATCAGGACTCGCTGGCCTGAAAGATGCCGTCCGAAGTGGGAAGCCATCCACCATCACCGTTGCGCAAAAAGCAATGGTGATAGTGGATGGCTTGCGAAAACCAATCAGAGGTAACACCGACTTGGCGCAGAAACGGATCGGGGAACAAGTTGGCTCTAACCAGAGGAGAGTGCATAGGATTCTGACAAAAGAGACCTGAAGCCTCACAAAATAAAGTGTTTCTGATTTTATGATTCAGTCATTAAATTTTATGAACAGAACAGGCATCGTAACTCAATAAAGAAGCAGTTTTACTAACCCAACCGACCGATACATATGCTCATCAGCATGAATTACACCCGAATATTTTCAGGCACTCTGTGTCTGAAGATTTTGATTTTGATAGGGGTGTCTTACCTGGCAGGTATCAAAATCCATGCGCAGGGACCGGTGTATTCCGACATCCTGACTTATAAGGGCGCAAATGGAGAAATTTTGCCAGTCAAAACCCTTTACCAATGGCAGGTAAAGCGGGGCCAGATCCTGGACAGCATGCAGGCCCTTTTTGGGAAGCTGCCCTATACGCCTGAAATAGCTCCCTTCCGTTCCCGCGCCCCCGAGCTGCCGGACTTCGAGACGAAGATCATCGATCGCCTGGGAACAGACCGGTCCATCCGGGATAACCTTAAATTTTGCGTGGAAAAGGGCGAATTCGTTACCGCATTTTTTTATCTCCCGAGGGAATTGGGCTCGTTTGCTCATGCTCCGGGTAGGAAGCGGTATGCTGCGGTGTTGGCGCTGCACTCGACTCATGCATTAGGAAAGAGACTGGTGGACGGCCAGTCGGACTATCCGAACAGGGCATACGCCAGGGAGCTTGCAGAGAGAGGATATGTGGTTATCGCGCCGGACTATCCCAGTTTTGGGGATCAGAAGGACTACGACTTTAAGAACGACCGCTATGAGTCCGGGTCGATGAAAGGTATTTTCAATCACATCCGTTGCGTTGATTTTCTGCAATCGCGAAAGGATGTCGATCCCGACCGCATTGGCGTGATAGGACATTCTCTCGGCGGGCATAACGCGATGTTTGTGGCCGCGTTCGATACGCGGATCAAGGTTATAGTGGCGAGCAGCAGCTGGACGAAGC